>JAGXII010000003.1 GCA_024635735.1 Christiangramia sp.
AAAAACCCTTGAAATCCATAATTTTTGAGATCGGCAATTGCTTCTGTATTGCTTATCCCGCTTTCCGAAACTTTCACAAAGTCATCGGGAATAAAACCAGATAGTTTTTTCGAATTAGCTATATCCACCTCAAAGGTTTTAAGGTTACGGTTATTCACCCCAATCATATCTGCGTTCACTTTAAGGGATTTTTGCAATTCTTCTTCATTATGGATCTCCAGCAGCACATCCATACCAAGCTTTTTGGCAGAATCTGCAAGATAAGTCAATTGTTTTTTAGTTAAAACCGCTGCGATTAACAGGATTGCATCTGCACCATAAGCTTTGGCTTCCAGAATCTGGTATTCATCGATCATAAATTCCTTTCTCAGGATTGGAATATTTACCGAAGCCCGCGCGTAAAGCAAATCTTCAAGTGAACCTCCGAAATATTTTCCATCGGTTAAAACTGAAATCCCTGAAGCTCCAGCATTTTCATAACCTGAAGTTACATCCTGAACATTCAGACTCTGATTAATCACAGATTTTGAAGGTGATCTTCTTTTGTGTTCGGCAATGATGCCTGATCCGGTTTTTAAATTTTGAGCCAGAGAACTGCATTTTCTGTCAAATAAAAACGAATTCTCCAATTGAGAAACCGGGATCAGCGATTTCTTTAATTCAACTTCCTTAAACTTATCTGCTATGATTTTATCGAGAATATTCATCTAATTTAATATTGACTTAATTCCTGCAATTTTTTGAAACTTTCAAATGCCTTTCCAGATTCTAAAGATTCTTTGGCCGACAAGAAACCGTCCTGAGGGTTCAAATTTCTGGAGGTTGCAATCGCCATTCCGGCATTTGCGCACACTACATTATTTTGAGCTTCGGTTCCTTTACCTTTTAAAATGTTTGTCAGAATTTCTGCGGAACTTTCAACAGAGCCACCGCCAGCAATTTCAGACGGTTTTAATTCTGAAACTCCAAAATCTGAAGCTTTCAGAATACGCTCAGAATTATTGCTTATACTTTTAGTTTCACCTGTTAAAGATATCTCATCATAACCATCCAAGGCATAAAGAATCGTGTAATTCTTGTTGGTATTCTGATAAAGATAAGCATACATACGGGCCAGTTCAAGGCTAAAAACACCCACGAGCTGATTCTTCGGAAAGGCTGGATTCACCATGGGGCCAAGCATATTGAAAAAAGTCTTTACCGCCAGGCTTTTCCTCACAGGAGCAACATTTTTCATGGCGGGGTGAAATAAAGGTGCATGCAAAATACAAATATTGGCCTTATCAATACATTTTTCCAGGAAACCGTGATCATTGCTGAATTTGATTCCAAGATATTCCATCACATTGGAACTTCCACTTACCGATGAAACCCCGTAGTTACCATGCTTAGCCACTTTTACTCCGGATCCGGCAGTGACAAAAGATGAGGTCGTGGAAATATTGAAAGTATCTTTCCCGTCGCCACCGGTTCCGCAAAGGTCCACAGCTTCATAACCTGACAGATCAACCTTTATACATAATTCAAGAAGTGCGTCCCGAAAACCTTCCAGCTCTTCAATGGTAATGCTTCTCATCATATAGACTGTAAGAAAGGCCGCGATCTGGGTTTCGTTGTACTTACCTTCCGAAATATTGAATATAACCTGCTTGGCCTCCTCGGTGCTTATTGTTTCGTGACTGATTAGCCTGTTTAATAGTTCTTTCATTTTTTATTACTTCTTATTTGCTTCAAGCTGAACTAGTTTAACTACGTTGAATCTTCGATTTCAGCTTCTGTTAAGATCCTGACCTCCCGACTCCGCTCGAGGATACAATTCAGGTTGATATTTTTATTAGCTTATTTGATTAATGAATTATATTATTTGGTTTTGAAACTTCATTTTCTACGGTAACAGTAGTAGAATATGGCCCATTTACCCAATTTTTTATCATCTTCTTCCCTTCTGGAGTTAACACCGATTCAGGATGGAACTGAACTCCCCGAACATCGAATTCCTTATGCCTTAAAGACATGATCTCACCTTTTTCATCATAGCTTGTAGCCTGAAGACCCGGAGGCAGGTTTTTATCTACCACCCACGAATGATACCGTCCCACTTGCAGCTCTTTGTTAAGGCCTTCAAAAATATATTCATCGTCTACAAAAAGTTCAATCTTAGTGGCTATTCCGTGATATACATCATCAAGATTATTAAGCGTCCCACCAAATACTTCACCAATGGCCTGCATTCCAAGGCAAACGCCAAGGATACTTTTTGTAGCGGCATATTTCTCGATTATAGGCTTAAGAAGTCCTGCTTCATCAGGGATTCCCGGGCCGGGAGATAATAATATTTTATCATAATCTTCAGCCTCTTCGATATCCAGCTGATCGTTCCTTTTAACTACAACCTGGCAATCCATTTCTTCCAGGTAGTGAACCAGGTTGTAAACGAAAGAATCGTAATTATCTATTACCAGAATTTTCTTTCCTTTTATGATTTGATCTTTATTCATTTTTTTCTTTTTAATCAACTCGTCAAAACCCTTCTTTAAATGGGTTTGATGAGACCTATATTCTTTCAGCAATTTCAAGGGCTTTTGTCAGAGCGCCGAGTTTGTTATAAACTTCCTGTAATTCGTTTTCAGGTTTTGATTCAGAAACTATTCCTGCTCCAGCCTGATAATGTAACTCGTGATTTTTACTCACAAAAGACCTTATGATGATCGCGTGATTAAAATTCCCGTCAAAATCCATAAACCCTATAGCCCCTCCGTAAGCGCTACGATTTACATTCTCAAATTTTTCGATAAGCTTTAAAGCCATTGGTTTTGGTGCTCCGCTTAGAGTTCCGGCGGGGAAAGTATCAGCGACAATTTGCGGGGTGGGAACGTTTGGGTCTTTCTTCCCGGTAACCTTGCTTACCAAATGGATTACATGCGAAAAAAATTGAATTTCCCGGTAATTTTCAACTTTAACATCGCTTCCATTCCGGCTTAAATCGTTTCTGGCAAGATCAACCAGCATCACATGTTCCGAATTTTCTTTTTCATCGGCCGCAAGCTCTCTGGCGATCTCGGCATCTTTTTCATCATTTCCGGTTCTTTTAAAAGTTCCGGCAATTGGATGAATTTCAGCTCTTCCTTTATCCACTACTAATTGCGCTTCCGGGGAGCTACCAAAAATTTTAAAGTTTCCGTAGTCAAAATAGAACAGGTAAGGGGAAGGGTTTACATTTCGTAATGCTCTGTAGACGTTGAATTCATCTCCCTTGAATTTTTGAGAGAACCTTCTTGAAAGCACCAGCTGAAATACATCACCTCTGTGGCAGTGTTCTTTCGCCGCTTTGACTACCAATTTATATTCTTCATCGGTTAAATTGGAATTTGCCTCTTCATTTCTGCTAAAATTGTATGAAGCGAAATTCTTCACCTTAAATAATTGCTCAATTTCATCAATCTTATTTTCTGAATTATATGAATGATCAAAAATATAAGCCTCATTCTTGAAGTGATTGATTGCGATTATATTTTGGTAAACGGCGTAATAAATATCAGGGATTTGAAGATCCTTTTCCTTCCGTTTTATCTCTACATTTTCAAAATACCTAACAGAGTCATAAGCGATATAACCGAAAATACCATTATTGATAAACTTGAATTCTGAAGAGTCTGCCTTGAATTGCTGGGAAAATTTCTGAATCGCTTCAGGAACCGAAACTGTATTATTCAGTGGAGTAGTCTGGATGCTTCCGTCAGGAAAAGTCTCTGTTATTTGTTCATTTTCTACTTTAAAGGAAGCAATGGGATTACAACAGATATAAGAAAAACTATTATCGCTGGCGTGATAATCACTACTTTCCAGTAATAAGCTGTTAGGATATTTATCCCGTAACTTCAGATAAATACTCACTGGTGTTATCGTATCGGCCAGAATCTTCTTGTATTTTGTATTTAATTCAAACATTTAGTATCGGTTTTAAGCAATAAAAAAAGGCTTGCCGTGAGACAAGCCTTATATATTCTATAATTGAAATGGCAGTTTAGCTCACGAATTTTGACGTAAGTTATACCACCACCAGTTATGTCCTTTCATTGTAAACATGACTCCAAATATAGAGATGAAATTTTTCTAATCAAATATTTTTTCAAATAAAATCCCGGAAACGTAGTTCCGGGATTTTAATTTTAGAATTTTAAATTCACTTCAAGGTCAAAATTGTCATATATAGTCTTATCTCCAAGATTATCGAAGAAGCTGCCTGAACCATATCTCACATTATATTTAGAACGATCAATGGTTAATTCGGCTGTAGCTGAATCACTATTCATTGTAAGGTCGAATGTAATTGGGTGTGTTTCATTTTTAATGGTTAAATCACCAACAATTCCATATTTACCATCACCTTTTGCTGCGGCGCTTGTTATAACAAGTTTTGCAGTTGGATTTTTCTCAATTCCGAAGAAATCTTCCGATTTCAGGTGACCTTCAAGTTTTGCTTTATTTTCTCCGGTAAGATCGGTTACTGTAAGTGTACTCATATCCATTACGAATTCCCCACCAACAATTTTTTCGTCTTCGAGCATCAAATGTCCGCTCTCCAGTCCTATAGTTCCATGATGTGAACCTGTTACTTTTTCGCCTTTCCAGGTTACCGTGCTTAATTCCAAATTAACCTCTTTCTTGGTATCGGTAAATGCTACTGTAGTAAGTAAAATTACTGAGGCTATTCCGCCTTTTAAAAATCTGTTTTTCATAGTTTTCAATTTTTGTTATTATAAAATGGTATATAATTCTGATTTGTTTTTCCTAACTTTTTCAAAATGCTGCACACTGTCTTCTTCACTGCGATAACCTACAGTGGCTATTACAGAAGAAGTAAGGTTTTTTTCTTCAAGATTTAAGATCTCATCGAATTTGGCATTATCAAAACCTTCCATAGGGCAGGTGTCAATTTTGAATCCGGCAGCTGCTGAAAGAAGATTACCTAGAGCAATATAGGTTTGCTTGGCGCCCCATATTCTTTGCTCTTCTTCGCTAAGGGACAATATTGTATTCTTAAGCATGTCCTCCATACCTTTCAGGGATTCTCTTGAAGTGTTTCTTGAACTCGCAATGTTGTCCAGGTAGGCATCAATATGCTCTTCTTCAATTTTTCTGAAATTGGCAAAGACGAAAACATGAGAGGATTCTGTTAGCTGCGGCTGATTCCATGCAGCTTCTCTGAGTTTTTGCTTAGTTTCTGAATCTTTAATTACAAAGATCTCATAGGGTTGAAGCCCGTACGAAGATGCGGAAAGCTGTACGCTTTCCAGCAACTTCTCCAGGTCTTCTTCACTAAGTTCTTTTTCATTATCAAATTTCTTAGTGGCATAGCGCCAGTAAAGACTTTCGATATAATTTTCATTCTTAACTTCTAAGTTCATTCAATTTAGTGTTTAGTGATAAAATTTCTTTTTCATTTATTTTCTTAGCAAAATCATATTCTACTTTATCGATAACCGGATCAATCTTTTTAAGTAATTCAAGTCCATTTGTGGTTATCCTTATTTCAACTTTTCTTCGATTAGAAGGACAGACGATTCTTTCACATAAATTCTTGTCTACCAGTTTGTCTACTAATCTTGTTGTGTTACTCATTTTACTTACCATTCTTTCCTGAATAGTGGAGCGGTTTGCGGGCTTTCCTTTTTGCCCACGAAGAATTCTCAAAACATTGAATTGCTGGTTGCTTATTCCAAAAGGCTTTAATGCTTCTGCGAGCTGCTCACTAATATGATTTGCAGTCACAATTAGATTAAGAACCAGTTTTCTCGATTCCGGTAATCTATCAGTTGTTTTAAGTAACTCTTCTATATTCATTTGTATCTACAACAATTGTATGTACAAATATATAATAATGTTAAACTTGAAGTTTTAATGTTCTGTTAAATTTTTCTGATAGGCCTTCTGAAATTTCTCAGACAGAAAATTCGATTATCTTTACAAGACCAATAATAAATTTAATTACAATGAAAGAATTAAGTCAGGAAGAATGGCAGAAGCAACTTAAAAATGATACTGATGCTGTAATTCTGGATGTGCGTACAGAGGAAGAAGTAGAAGAAGGATATATCCCAAAGGCAAAAATTATTGATATTTATAAAGGTCAGGGTTTTATCAATGAGGTTGAAAAATTAGATAAATCTAAACACTATTATATTTATTGCCGTTCTGGTAAGAGAAGTTCACAGGCTTGTACTTTACTTGACCAAATGGGTTTTAGTGAAACTTATAATTTGCTTGGAGGATTCTCAGAATGGGAAGGTGAAAAAACTAGCGACTAAGAAATAAAATATATAAATAGTTGAAAAAGCTACCCTTCCGGTAGCTTTCTTTTTAAGGAATTTTAAGTTTAACTTAAAATTATTTGCACTTTATCTATAAAAGCATAGATTTAAGCGATCTATTAACCTTTTTTTAACCAAAACATTTTAATAAATGAAATCAACTAAACTTAAAATAATGGCTGTAGCTGCCTTTACAGCTACATTTTTATTCTCCTGTAATCAGGACTCTTCTATACCTATGGAGGAGGAGAGCCAGGCTGTTCAAGAAGCACCTGCTG
>JAGXII010000079.1 GCA_024635735.1 Christiangramia sp.
AATAAAAGCAGAGGTAAGATACTGGGCAATTACAACTACCAGAATATTATATCCTCTTACTACAGAAAAAAGACTGAGAATTTTCAGTAGAAAGCGCTTGTTCGCAATAGCCGCCATGAATGTATTTTAGAAGTTATAGACCACTTCTAAGTTATAATCCTTCAAAGCTTTTCTGGCTTTATCAATATCTTCGGTAAACCCGAGAATATAACCGCCACCGCCAGAACCACAAAGTTTTAGATAGTAATCGTTAGTTTCGATACCTTTTTTCCAGAGTTTATGAAACTGATCTGGAATCATAGGTTTGAAATTATCAAGTACCGTGTGAGAAAGTTTTTTGACATTTTTGAAAAGTGACTTTACATCTCCTTTCAGGAAGTCATCCACACAGGCATCGGTATGTTTTACAAATTGATCTTTCAGCATTTTCCTGAAAGGTTCCTGCTTCATATTTTCCATGAAAATACTCACCATAGGCCCGGTTTCTCCTGTGATTCCGCTATCCAGTAAGAATACTGCCCCAGTTCCGTTTTCGGTTTGGGAAGGAATTCCCGCCGGTTCAATATTTTCCTGGGAATTTATAAGAATCGGGATGCTCAGGTAAGAATTTAATGGATCCAGTCCTGAGGATTTTCCATGGAAAAAAGATTCCATTTCGCCAAAGATCTCCTTAAGTTTTAAAAGTTTATTTCTGGTAAGGTTTTCAAGAACCGTAATCTTATCGTAAGCATATTTGTCATAAATAGCGGCAACCAAAGCCCCGCTACTGCCCACTCCATATCCCTGAGGAATACTTGAGTCGAAATACATTCCATTAGAAATGTCGTTTCTAAGAGCTTCAAGATCGAATTGAACCAGTTCAGGATTATTCTCCTGAAGTGCTTCAAGATAAGAAGTGAATTTCTTTAGATTTTCGTTAGATTTATTCGCTTCTTCACTAAGATTTTCATCCAGTTTCAGCGCGCCATTATAAAAGTTATAAGGAATAGACAAACCCTTGGAATCCTTAATGATCCCGTATTCTCCAAAGAGAAGGATTTTCGAATAAAATAGAGGTCCTTTCATAGTATTTTCTAATTGACAATGGATAATTGAAAATTGACAATTATTGCGATTTTGAGGTCTTAATAATCTTTGTCTGTAATTTTAAAATTTCACCAAGATCTTCTTTCATTTCATTGAAATCCAGATCACTAATATAGTTAGTTTCTTTTAAAGGTCTAACCAATAATCAGTTTCATTAGCTTCTTAAAGGACTATAGCGGGTTTATGAATAAAATCTGGCCTGCTTTCAGCCTGCTCAGACTACCTAACTATGGCACCTACAGAAGTTTCGGATCGTAATAGTTAGCACGAAAGTACAAACTCTTTTTTGTTGCCGATAATTGATTGGTATAAGTTAACAATTTTTATAGAGAAGTTGAAACTATTATTGCTTATCACTTTCTCCTTCATAATTATCAATTACGGATTATCAATTTTCAGCGCTCCATTACCAACCTGGTCGCAAATATAATGCCCGTTTTGACAATACGCAACTAACTCATTCTTAATGAATTCTAAAACCTGATTTTCAAATTTTTCAGGGTATAGCAAATGTACGTTGGCGCCGGCATCCAGCGTAAAACAAACAGGAACTTTATTTGTATTTCTATACTCCCAGATACGGTTAATAATTTCCAGAGTATTAGGCTTCATAAGTATGAAGTAGGGTAAACTGCTCATCATCATGGCGTGAAGACTTAAAGCTTCACTTTCCACAATTTCGATAAAGGCAGTAATATTCCCGTTTTCCAGAATCGGAATAAGTTTTTCTAAATTTTCATTAGCCTGGTTAAAACGATTCTCAGCGAATGGATGCCCATGCATAAGGTCATGTCCCACACTACTACTAACGGTTTTCTCCCCCTTATCAACCAGAAGGATCGTATCTCTGTAATTTCTGAAGATTTCATGAACCCTATACGGGTAGGTTACTCCATAAAGATCTGATGATTTTTCTATAGCCCTGTGTTCTCCCCACACCACAAGCGGCCCGTCAATACTTCGGCTTGCACTTCCCGATCCCAGCCTTGCCAGAAAAGAAGCTTTTCTTTTAAAGTATTTTTCAGAAGTTCCAGGGAACAGTATGCTTTCCATTTCCATAATACAAAGAGCCAGCGCACTCATTCCACTTGCAGAAGAAGCGATCCCGCTGCTATGTGGGAAAGAATTTTCACTAGCGATCTCAATCTTGTAATCTCTGAGAAATGGGCAGTAAACTTCAATGCGTTCAAAAAACTTCAGGATCTTAGGTTCGAAATCTGCCTTTTTTTTGCCTTCAAAAAAGAATTCAAAGTCGAAAGCTGATTTTTTTTCAGAGTTTTTCTTTTTACTGAATTTAAATGAAGTAATACTTTTACAGTGATCAAGTGTAAAACTAATAGAAGGATTGGCAGGAATTTGGTTTTCCTTTTTTCCCCAGTATTTTACGAGCGCTATGTTGCTGGGAGACTGCCAGCTTACTTTTCCCGATTCAATATTCTGTGCCGCTTCTTTCGGAATAAATTCCTGGTGGTACATCCTCAAAAATTTTTGCCAAAGTTAGGTTTTATGTTCTTTATTCATGCAGAAACAATCCAAATAAATTCCTACTTTAGTGAAGTAAACCCAGCCAATTATGACCAGAAAACTTTTAATAAGGAGTTCTTTTGCCATAGTCATTTGTCTCATATTTGGCTTTATGGGTGTGGTCGCAACACAATCTGGGATTGAAGACTGGTATCCCTCACTGCAAAAGCCATGGTTTGATGTTCCAACCAATATTTTCAGTCCTGTATGGATACTAATGTATGTGTTGATGGGAATTTCAGCCGGGATTGTATGGAATAAAGGTTTTTACCACAAATGGGTTAAAACCGCCCTGTATCATTTTGGATTTCAGTTGTTCCTTAACGGTTTCTGGTTCCTTCTTTTTTTCGCTTTTCAGAAACCATTTCTCGCTTTAATAGATATCGTGATATTATTTATCGTAATCCTGGTAACCATAAGATGGTTTAAGATAGTAAGTGTTACCGCAGCCTATCTTTTAGTGCCTTATGCTATCTGGGTTCTTTTCGCGATCGCACTTAATTTTGAGATTTTGAGACTTAATTATTGACTCATGGCTTTGGCGGCCAGAAAGGCTCCCGTCCAGGCATTCTGAAAATTAAAACCTCCGGTTATAGCGTCGATATTTAGGATTTCACCCGCGAAAAACAGGTTTTTGTGAAGTTTGCTTTCAAAGGTCTTAAAATCTACTTCCTTAAGGTCAATGCCTCCCGCTGTCACAAACTCTTCTTTAAAAGTGCTTTTTCCGTTTACTTTAAAAACGGCCGATGTAAGTTCCCGGGCAAGTTTTGCCAGTTGTTCCTTATTGAGGTCTGCCCATTTTGTTTCGGTAGAAATCTTTGCAGCAGCAGTAATGCTATGCCATAATCTTTTTGGAAGCTCAAATTGCGGGCGGGTGGAAACCTGTTGTTTCGATATGGAAAATTTAAGTTTTTTAAGCTCTTCTGAAATTTCTTCGGCAGTTCTGCCGGGGAGCCAGTTGAGTCTAATACTAAAATCGTAATTAAGCTCATTGAGTTCTCTTGCGCCCCAGGCCGAAAGTTTAAGGATCGCCGGACCACTCATTCCCCAGTGAGTGATAAGAAGAGGACCGCTGCTTTCCAGTTTCCGGTCCAGGATCTTTACTTCAGCATCTGTAGCGATACCGGCAAGATCCTCAATTCGTTTATCTTTTATATTGAAAGTGAAAAGTGAAGGAACTGCGGGAATAATGGTATGGCCCATTTTATCCAGCATATTCCATATTTTGGAATTACTGCCGGTGGCAAGCATGACTTTTTCAGCTTGAAATTCTGAAGTGTTGGTAATTAATTTCCAGTGTTCATTTTCATGCTGAAGCTTTTTGAGACTTTCCCCTTTGCGCAACTCAATATTCAGTTTTTTGCACTCATTATTGAAACAGTCAATAATGGTCTGAGAAGAATCGGTTACGGGAAACATGCGTCCATCTTCCTCTGTTTTTAATTCGATTCCTCGTTTTTCAAACCATGCAATAGTGTCGCCTGTCATGAATTTATGGAAAGGTCCGCGCAGTTCTTTTTCTCCACGTGGATATTTCTTTACAAGTTCAGCAGGAATAAATTCGGCGTGGGTGACATTGCATCTTCCGCCTCCTGAGACTTTTACTTTGGTAAGCACTTCTTTCCCGCGTTCCAGAATGAGAATTCGAAGGTTCCGGTTGTTTTCCGCAGCATTGATGGCGGTAAAAAACCCTGCTGCTCCGCCTCCTGCTATAATAATATCGTAACTATCCAAATTCGCTCATCTTTTCTAAGACTGCAAAAGTAATCAGATTTTAAGGATTGAGATTTAATACAGGATTATGCAAACGGTTAGGATAATCTGAAATGATCCCGTCCACACCAAATTCTATCATCCGCCTGATGTCTTCCCGTTCATTCACGGTCCATACATTCACCTTAAACCCGTTATCCTGACTAAGTTTAGTGTTGTCTCTCGTAATGATCCCCAGCGAGGGGTGGATCGCCCAGGCATTTAATAACTTCCCCAGTTCTATGGCTCCGGGAACACTGGCTTTACTAAGTATTGCCAGAGGGACATGATCGTCGTGCTGCCTAACCTGGAAAAGTTCATTTTTCTGAAAACTGGAAATTATAAAATCTGAATACTTCCATTTACCCGCTGCAATCTTTTCCTGAACCAGTTTGCAAACAGGCACTGCAGTATTAAGTCCTTTCAATTCAATATTGATTGCGCATTTTCCCTCAATAAGATCCAAAACCTCTGTGAGTTGCGGAATTTTAAAATGGCCTTCAACCTCTAATTTTCTAATCACCTCTGCGGGCTTTTTAGCGATTTCTCCGCTGCCGTTAGTGGTGCGGTCCAGGGTGAAATCATGGATAACCCATAATTCCCCGCTGGCACACTTATGCACATCTATTTCTATAGCATCCACTCCAATATCTAAAGCTTTTTGTATGCTTTCAAGAGTATTTTCGGCTAGAAAGCCTTTGGCTCCACGATGGCCTATTTTCATAAACTCGTTCATATTCAAAAGTATTCAATTAATTCATTTCACCCATCTTTTGACTCTTACAGAATCCAACCTTCAATATTTACAAATGCTTAAGACTGTTTAACATTTTTTTGGCTGAAAACAGTTGTAATTTAAGGCTCTAACAGGAGATTAAGGTAAACAGAACATTATTATTTAAGCACTATTTTATTTAAACTTATCTGCGGAAAAAATCGAATTTATGGAAAAATGGTTTAGCATAAACTGGCAGGCAATGCTCGCCATAATAATTACCGCCACGGGCATATATCTCGCTGTGATCCTTTTTACACGAATTGTGGGAAAACGGAGTTTTTCTAAAATGTCCAGCTTTGATTTTGCCATGACCGTAGCCATAGGTTCCATGATAGCCACCACTGTACTTTCATCCAGCGTAAGCCTTTGGAACGGAATAGTTGGGCTGGCCGCGGTGTATCTCCTTCAAATTTCCATCGCTTTATTGAGAAGATTCAAAATAATAAAGGAGACGGTAGATAACTCCCCGATGTTGTTAATGGATGGTCAGAATATTTTGCATAAAAACCTGAGAAAAGCGCGGGTTAGTAAAGGTGATCTGAGATCAAAATTACGCGAAGCAAATGTGATCAAACTGGAACAGGTGATAGCTGTCATTTTTGGAACCACCGGAGATATATCTGTAATGCATACCGTAAATACGGAAGAGCAACTGGAAGAGTGGTTGGTGAAGGATGTTAAGCGATGAGATTATATCTGAATAAAAAATAAAAACGAAGAAGAAAATGAGGACTTTAAAAGAACCTGCCGTGAAAGAGCGGAAAAGCGAAATTAAAGAGGCAGGAACAATAAAAAGGGAATTTGAAAAATTTGTGCTGGAAAAAGACCATCCATGCATCATGGCTCAAACGGTTTTCAGCATGGATAATTTAGATTTTCATGTGTATAATGATTTTGGGACCGGGAAAACCGCCGGGAATATTCTTGAAGATTTAAAGACTTATATAGAAGAATATGATTTTGAGTCTAATGATTTCAGAACTTTTCTCGCAGTATTTCCTGATTCCCCGAAATATTCCGAAATTGAATTTGAAAAGAACCTGTGGAGACAGCTCCGGAATCTTCATAAGCTTGATGAAACCGAATGGGATGAGGAGGTAAGTTCAGATCCCGAAAATGAACATTTCAGTTTCAGTCTTGCGGGCAAGGCATTTTATATTGTAGGCATGCATCCCGGAGCTTCCAGGAAAGCGAGGCAAAGCCCATATACCGCTATAGCCTTTAATTTACACTGGCAGTTTGAAAAGCTGCGAGAAATGGGGTCTTACGAAACTGTAAGAGATAAGATTCGGGAAAGAGACCGCGAGTTACAGGGATCTATCAATCCTATGCTGGAAGATTTCGGAAAGAAAAGCGAAGCGAAACAGTACAGCGGCAGAGCGGTGGACAAAAAATGGGAATGTCCGTTTCATAAAAGCAACTAATATATGTACCGACCACCAAAATATCATAAAGACGATAAAGAGTTCATCTTTTCATTTATTAAGAAGTATCCCTTCGCGAGTTTCATTCTGAATGGGAAAAGATTGCTCGCTACACATATTCCGGTTCTGGTGGAAGGAAATGCTGAAAATTTCAGATTGTATTCTCACATCGCTAAGCATAACGAAATGGATGAATTTTTAGCGGAGGATACTGAAGCCTTACTCATTTTTCATGGCCCTCATGCTTATATTTCTTCTTCATGGTATCAGGAAAAAGACATCAGCACCTGGGATTACACAGCGGTACATATAAATGTAAAGATTAATCTGCAAAGCAGGGAGGAGCTTGAAACTTCCTTGAATAGACTGGTGGAGAGATTTGAAAAAGACCAGACTAAGCCTCTTTATTATAAGGATATTCCCGAGGAGATGCTGCAAACCCACTTACCGCAGATCACCGGCTTCTGGATGCGTCCTATTAAAGTGGAAGGTATCGCCAAGCTGCATCAAAAATATTCAAATGAGAATATCAATGCGGTGGTAAAGGAACTGGAAAAGAGTGATGACAGTACAGAAAAGGAATTAGGGGATATGATAAGAAAAGAAAATCATACCAAATAAAATTTTTGAGTGATGGCAGATAAAGGATTTTTAAAGAAGTACCACGAAAAACGTGATTTTGATATTTCTTCTGAACCTTTTGGCGATGAAGCGAAAAAGAAGGATGAGGATAAACAGATTTTTGTAATTCAAAAACACGATGCCTCTAATTTGCATTTTGATTTTAGATTGCTGGTAGATGGTGTGCTTAAAAGCTGGGCAGTTCCCAAAGGACCTTCTACAGATCCTGATGTAAAACGCCTGGCTGTTAGAACGGAAGACCACCCGGTACGTTACGCAGATTTTGAAGGTGTAATCCCGGAAGGGCAGTACGGTGGTGGTACGGTGATGGTGTGGGATGCCGGCACCTACGAAAATGACCGGAAAGATGATGATGGCAATTTAATCCCGATGGGACAACAGCTCGAAGACGGACATTCTACTTTTATCCTGAACGGGAAAAAACTTAAGGGGGGATATACACTTATAAGAACCCAGAAAGGCGATAATGAAAAATGGCTTCTGAAAAAGGTAGAGGATGATAAGGCTGATGCGCGGAGGAATCCCGTAAGTACTGAAAATAAATCGGTGCTAACCGGCAGGACCATGGAACAGATTAAAAAAGAATCCCGTAAAAATGACTGATGTCCTGGAAAAATACCGGAATCCCTTCAGAAAAAACTGAAAAAGAAAAAGCGGCATGGAGAGATATAGATTCCAAAGCTGCCAGTCTGGATGAGGCCATAGAGAAACTTGACAAATTATTTAAGGAATAAAATTCAGAATAGATTAATGACACAGGTAATAGAGAAACAAAGTGGCGCAGCCTTCAAAATAAAAAAAGGGCAGAAATTAAAAGTGATAGATCCAAAAGGGCAGCAGGTGAGCGATATGGTGTTGTTTAACTCTGAAGACAAAAGAGAAAAAATTTCCAGTGGAAAGACCCTCGACTTTGAAGAAAATATTCTCATTACCAAAGGAGATTTTCTATGGAGTAACCGCAGCAATAAAATGATGAAGATCCTGGAAGATACCAATGGTCGTAACGACTTTCTGCTGGCGCCCTGCAGCCCTGAAACCTTTAAGATCATGTACAATAACCAGGAGTATCACCCCAGTTGTTTTGAAAACCTGTATACCAATCTTGCAAAATTTGGAATAGAACCGGATGATATCCCAACGGCTTTTAACATCTTTATGAATGTACAGTTTTCAGAAGATGGGAAACTGAGCGTGGATCCGCCTTTAAGTAAGGCCGGGGATCATATTCTATTTGAGGCTCTGATGGATTTAATTGTAGGACTCACCGCCTGCTCCGCCGAAGATAGCAACGGCGGGAGCTTTAAACCTATTCATTACGAAATTTTAGATTGATCAGCTTTTTTACGGTATCTCATATTCAGCATTTCTATTAATAAAGAGAAGAATACCGCAAAATAAATATAACCTTTAGGTACGTGATGATGTGCTCCTTCAACGATAAGCATAACACCTATCAGGATAAGGAATGAAAGTGCCAGAATCTGGATAGTAGGATGATTATTAACAAAATCTCCTACGGGTTTCGCAAAGATCATCATTACGAGAATGGAGATGATCACAGCGATGATCATAAGGATGATTTCATTGGTAAGGCCTACCGCTGTAAGTATGGAATCGAATGAAAATACAATATCCAGCAATACGATTTGTATAATAGCGGCAGAGAAAGACATATTAGATTTCACTTTCTGGCCGGGCTCCGATTCCTGTCCCTCTACTTTATGATGAATTTCAAGGGTGCTTTTTATCAACAGGAAAATACCTCCACTAATCAGAATAATATCCCGCCAGTTCAGAGCGAAATCGGCGATGGTTAATACCGGTTGGGTAAGACCAATAATCCAGGTTATACTAAGAAGCAAAAGGATTCTCATCACAAGGGCGATACTTAAACCACCCAGACGTGCTTTTTTCTGATTCTCTTCCGGCACTTTTCCTGCCACCAGGGAAATGAAAATTATATTGTCAATTCCCAGAACGATTTCCAGAAATGTAAGAGTTAATAAAGCTACCCAGGTATCGGGTTGTAAAAATATTTCCATATTGAATTTCTTCGATAAGGGCGCAAAATTATAGAAATTTAATAAAGCTATCCGTTAATATTTTTGCAATTCTGGCGCAGTTAATTTTCAAAACCGAACTTAAAACTAATTCCGCCGTAAAGGGATGCCTGGAAAAAGTCGTAATCGGTACGCCAGCGGTATTCCCCGCGCAGATACACAAAAAAGCGATCGAAATGATATTCCAGCCTGGTATTGAGAGCAAGAGAAGGATAGATATTCCATGGCCGCCGGATAAAGGAAAGGGATATATCTACAACCGGCACCAGCATGCGGCCGGGCCTGAACACATAACCGGGATTTATTCCGAAGGATTCATATCTAATGGCTTTGAAGGTTTCGTAATAGACGAGCAGACTAAAAGTGTGGTTGCGATAGCCGAAGGTATAGCTACCATCATAAGCCGCGGGGTTTACGGTGCCGCCCAGAGTTGCGTTGCGAATGTCCAGACCGCTGGATACAAAGAAGTAGTTCTCTTCTTCAGTGAACCAGTATTGCGCTACAGATGGTAAGGGCAAAATGAAGAACATAAGAAGTAGCAATTTTTTCATCCATGTACAATAAGAAGATCCTGGGGTAGCCTGAATCCGTTAATTATAGATTCTCTCTAAACTGTTGATTTCTGGCGGATTATGAAGATACTACAATATTGCTAAAAAGAGATTATTATTTCTTCGCGAGAGATAGAAACTCCAAAATCTCATTTTCTATAAATACAACCGATTGGTTTTCATATTAAATTTGGAAAATTTTAAATAAATCGGAGTTGTATATGGAAGTACCCGGAAACAGGAAAGCATCCCTTGGCCTTAACAGCTCGCTGAAGGCCCTTATTTCTTATGTGATATTATTGGCCCTCTTTCATGCGGCTGACTACATGATCATGTTCAAAAATGATATTTTATTCTTTTTTGTTTCTCATAACGTTATCACTACTTTAGAAGGGGACTCGTTTCTTAGTTCAAATTACCTCTTTGCGATATGCCTTTTGTTTTTTATTCCTGTGAGCTGGATTCTTACAAAGAAGTTTTCCTTTAATTCCATAAGAAAGGAGTAAGGCCTAATTGTCTCTGCCTTTTTGTATTTTTATCCGCAATGGATTTTATATCCAGGCATAAAAAAAATCGCATGACAATAAAATCAATCTTTAAAACAGTTCTTTTTTTTTCCATTTTAAGCGCGCCTTATTACTCTTTTTCCCAGGTGTCCCGAACCGAAAAGAAAATCGTAAAAGCGGTAGATAAACATACCGGTGAATCTCTGGAAT
>JAGXII010000080.1 GCA_024635735.1 Christiangramia sp.
ATGAAATGGGAAAATCATACCAGGAAGGTTTGGGTGAAGTTCAGGAGATGATAGATATCTGTGATTTCGCAGTGGGTCTTTCCCGTCAGCTTCATGGACTTACCATGCATAGTGAGCGTCCAGGCCATCGAATGTATGAACAATACCACCCACTTGGAGTGGTAGGCATTATTTCAGCTTTTAATTTTCCTGTGGCTGTTTGGTCATGGAATACGGCTTTAGCCTGGGTATGTGGTGATGCCTGTATTTGGAAAGGTTCAGAAAAGACTCCGCTTACTTCAGTTGCATGCCAGAATATCGCTGCCAGAGTCTTTGCAGAAAATAAAGTACCCGCAGGTATTTCTTCTTTAATTACCGGGGATTACCGCGTAGGTGAAATGATGACCAATGATGAGCGCGTTCCATTAATCTCGGCAACGGGATCTATAAAAATGGGGAAAATTGTTGCTCAGGCTGTAGCAAAAAGATTAGGAAAAACTTTACTGGAACTGGGAGGTAATAATGCCATTATCGTAACCCCCGATGCCAATATTAAAAATACGGTAATAGGTGCAGTTTTTGGCGCAGTAGGTACTTGTGGGCAGCGTTGTACTTCTACAAGAAGGCTTATTGTACACGAAGAGATTTACGATAAGGTAAAAGATGCCATCGTGAATGCTTACAAACAGATTAGAATTGGAAACCCGCTGGATGAAAACAATCATGTAGGTCCGCTTATCGATAAAGATGCCGTAAAAAATTATCAGGCTGCTTTGGATAAGGTAGTTGACGAAGGAGGAAAAATTCTTGTAGAAGGTGGAGTACTTGAAGGCGAAGGCTATGAAAGTGGCTGTTATGTAAAACCTGCAATCGCTGAAGCTCAGAATGATTATGAAATCGTGCAGCATGAAACTTTTGCACCGGTTCTTTATATTATGAAATATTCAGGAGATGTTAGTGACGCGCTAAAACTTCAGAATGGTGTAAAACAAGGTCTTTCTTCAGCAATTATGACTAATAACCTTAGAGAAGCCGAGAGATTTCTTTCTGCTGAAGGTTCAGATTGCGGTATTGCCAATGTAAATATTGGAACTTCCGGAGCCGAAATTGGTGGAGCCTTTGGTGGTGAAAAAGAAACTGGCGGAGGTAGAGAATCTGGTTCTGATGCCTGGAAAATATATATGAGAAGACAAACGAATACGATTAATTATACTACTGAATTGCCTTTGGCACAGGGTATAAAATTCGATCTGTAGTTAGTAGTTTAAGTGTTATATAAAAACCCCCGCTTCCTTGATGCGGGGGTTTATTTTTGATATGGTTTCTTACAGAAGATCTAAAATTCCCTGCAATTCCGAATTAAACTTTTTCAAGGTTTCTGAAAGTACCACTATCTGTTCCTGGGCTTCTTTCCAGTTTTTCTGCTCTATCGCTTCCCGAACTCCGGGTAAAGTCTTTACTCCATATCCCGTATAAAAACCGGGAGCATAAATTTGATGCTTGAACCATGGCCTTCTGGGCAATCCTTCTTCTCTGATAAGGTAGCTCTCCATATCCATCAATTTCTTATTAACGTCTGCTTTTTTGCTGTCGCTTAGTTTTAGAAAACTGGCTTCTCCAAATTTTTCAATGGTTGTATTAAGTTCTGCAAAGCTATTTTCAAGGGGGGCAAAATTAAGATAAGGAACTTCTTCCTTTTTCTCTGGTTTTACAAAAGGTTTGGTGGGATCTGAAGCCAGTTCATAGGCATTTTCGGCTACCATGCTGTTATGTTTTTTCACCTCTTTTCGCATTTTTTCTGTCTCCTTCATTACCTCATCTAAATAACCGGAAACGGTGGTGTACCAGTCAGAAAATTTAAAAGGAAGTATATCGGCGTTTGCCATTCTCAGGGTAAGCCTTCCCGCGGTTTTAGCAAGGGTAATTCCGTAGGCAAAATCGGGGTCTTTAAATCTTTTGTAATGCGAGTAAGTATCAAAAATAGTATGATATTCTCCTCCGGAGCTTTCTCCCCCGAAACCTAAATTAAGGGCTGCAATCCCGGTATGCTGTATAAATGGCGTATAATCTGAACCTGAGCCGAGTGCCGATAATTTAAAGTCTGAATCTTCACCTCCATGGACTTTATTTACTGCAATTCGTCTTTTAGCTACCGAAACTCCGGTCTCGGGATCTTCCACATTTTCTGCCACTTCTTTTACCATGGCCTGTAAACTGTGGGATCCTCCTACTCCTAAAAAGCCACGACCTGTACCATCAGTATTGATATAAACCAGGGCTTTTTCTTTTAATTCTTTCTGGTGATCTTCAACCCATTCGGTAGATCCTATAAGGCCGGGTTCTTCTGCGTCCCAGGCACAATAAACAATAGTTCTTTTTGGCTTGTTTCCCGCTTTAGCCAGTTCACCAACCGCTCTTGCCTCCTCAAGTAGCGCGACCAATCCACTAATCGGGTCTGATGCTCCGTGAACCCATGCATCATGATGATTTCCACGCATGACCCATTGATCTGGAAATTCACTACCCTTTAATACTGCTATCACATCATTGGCAGGTTTTAATTGCCAGTCGAATTCAAGTTTTAAATGAACCTTCGCCGGCCCTGGTCCAATGTGATAGGTGAGAGGCAACCCGCCGCGCCATGATTCAGGTGCGACTGGCCCTTCAAGGGCAGCAAGAAAGGGCTGCGCATCTTCATAAGAAATAGGCAGTACCGGAATTTTCGTAATCGTTGGAGCATTTTTGCGATCGAGCCTTTTAGCATCTTTAGTTGCTCCAACACCAGGTGTAAGTACATCCCCGGGATATAATGGCATATCCATTACTGAACCTCTCTGTACACCTGTTTTATTTTTGAAAGCTCCTTTAGGGTAGACATCACCCTGAACATAGCCATCATCTGCGGGATCTGAATAAATGATACATCCAATAGCTCCTTTTTCGGCGGCAAGTTTAGGTTTTATACCTCTCCAGGAACCATAATATTTGGCAATTACGATCTTTCCTTTTACATCTATTCCCAGCTTTTCCAGTTGTTCATAATCTGCAGGGACCCCATAATTCACATATACGAGCTCTCCTTCAACATCACCATCGGTGGAAAAGGCATTATAGCTAGGTAGTAAGGCATCACCCTGCTCTGTATATTTATCACCTTCTATGGGAACAGCTCCGAGATTGGCTTTATAAGTTTGCGGTCCGGTTAATTCAAGAAGGCGGGTCTTTGGATACGGAAATAAAACCTGGTAAGTTTCGATTCTGGCATCATATCCCCATGATTTGAACTGTTGCAGTAACCATTCGGCATTTTCTTTTCCATATTCGGTGCCAACATAATGCGGTTTAGCAGCAAGAAGTTGCATCCAGGTATCTAAATTTTCTGCGGAAAGTTTAGCATCAAATTTAGCTTCTAGACTGTATTGTTCTTTTGAAGATTCCGAAGTAAAACCAATAATAGGATCCTGTGCTTTTGCATAAGATACTGACAAAAACATTAACAGATAAAAATAAATTCTGTTCACGATGTTTGATTTTTAAGGTATTAAGATATGAAAAAACTGGGGTGGGATAACAGGAAGACTTATATATACCCTCAATTTATTTAAGATTAGAGTTAATTTATCTTAAATCGGATATAAGAAGTAGTTCTGCCTTAGGGATTTTTTTTATTTTCGGGATTCAGCAAAAATTAAAAGGATGAGTTTATTTTCAAAAGATGAAGCAAAGGAACAACTTAACAGAAGGCAGAAGGATTTTGAAGAACAAGATGTTGACGTTATAATTGAAAAAGAAGAGAAAATAAAGTCGAAATTTGAAAATAAGGGGAAACTGAAAAGGTATGTTGATGACGTCCAGATCCTGTTTTCTCTCATTAGAGATTATGCTAATGGAAGTTACCGCGAAGTTCCTTTTAATATTATAGCAGCAGTTGGAGGAGCATTGTTATATGTTCTTTCCCCTATAGATCTTATCCCCGATTTTATTCCGGTGGTAGGTTACCTGGATGATGCCGCCGTTGTCGCCTTTTGTCTGAACCTTATCGAAAAAGACCTTATAAGTTATAAGGTTTGGAAAGGCGAGGCATAAACCTTAAATCATACTATTCCTTTAGAAGCGGTAACCAATATTGAGTCCGGCGTTAAATTCGATCGCCGAAAAACGGTCTCTTACCTCTTCACTAAAATTCCGGCCAATATTTAGAAAAGGGCCAATAACAAATGTGTCGCTAAAATTCCAGATATATCCGGCGCCCAGGCCAATAATAAAAGAATTCATATCGGTGACTTCAATTCCCGGGGAGTTGCTTCCTTCGAGCACTGTTTCTTGTGTAAATTCACCACTCCTGTATTTTGCAAACGGATTGATATATAATCCGGAGGCGGCATTATCTTCTCCGAAATAGTAATTATATCCCAATTTAAAGCTGGTGGTACTAAATTCCCTCGATCCTTTTTCTGAATGGTAGTTCATCCTGTCGTTTAGAAGTATAACTCCTTCAATAGACTGATGATAATCCAGGAACCTCTCATAACCAAATTCCACCGAAGCAATAGCGATGGTGTTTGCAATATTCAATTTGATCTCGTTCTGTTTTTCCGCACTTTGTGAAAATCCGGCTTTGCCAACAAGTAGAATGAGACAGCTAAATATTATTTTTTTCATGAGGTTTGTTATAGAAGGTGAAAATACTAATTAATTTATATAAGAAAACCCGCGTTTATCGCGGGTTTTCTTTATGTTATCTTTCTATTGAGTTAAACCATACCATTGGCTTCCACCCATTTGAATTTATGCTGATCTTGTGGGATTGCGATTCTATCGGCAATTCTTGACATTCTATCAGGAAGATTCATGAGATAATCACGTGCTTTTTCAGCCTCATCAGTAAGAGATCTCATTTTATCAATTTCCCAGTATGCATTAAGTTTTCTAAGAATATCAATGTAGTCGTACGTAGTATAAACCCCGAGTCTTTGAGCCGCATTTGAGAAATTTTCAAAAGCTTCAGAAATTCCCTGTCCCGATTCACGAATGAATTGTGCAGGCATTACAATCTTTTTCTTCATCATATCCTGGAAAGCAAGCATCATTTCACTTGGATCATGCTCGAAGATTGTTTTTACAAATTCCCGGTAAGCCATATAATGTCTCATTTCATCTCCGGCAATGATATTACACATCTTTCCAAGCATCTTATTTCCTTTTTTCTTGGCCAGCTGTCCCACTCTTTTATGCGAGATATTAGTTGCTAATTCCTGGAAACTGGTATACACAAAATTCTTGTAAGGATCTCTTCCGGTTCCAATGTCAAATCCATCATTAATAAGATGTTGAGTGGTTTTTTCAATTTCTTTCATATCTACTCTTCCAGAGAGATATAAATATTTGTTTAACGTATCACCATGGCGGTTTTCTTCACCTGTCCATTGACGAACCCATTGAGCCCAGACATTCTGGCCGCCGCGGCTTGCTCCATGCTGTTCCACACCTTCCATATCCATAAGCCAGGATTCATAGGTTGGCAGAGCTTCCTCTGTAACCATATCGGCTACCAGCACTACCCAGAAATCATAACCAAGTTCCTTAGCCTCTTCTCTAATCTGGTGCACGGTCTCAAACCCTTCTTCTTCCTGAAGATTGGGAAGAAGGTCTGTAGGTTGCCATATCTCATCCACGGGAATAAGATATTTATCGATAAAACCCTGAACGGATTTTTCTACGGTTTGCATTACTTCTAATCTTATATTATCTAAAGCCATTATAATTTTCTTTTTTCTAATCTTTAGAGGCTAATATATGTAAGATTAACCTAATCTGATTAATTACTCGCAATATGCGTGTAGTTTTTTAAATTCCAATAAAGTATTTTGAATTTGGATTATGGAATGAACTGAAGTACAAAGATATGAATCTCTTTTTAGAGGATATAATAAAAAAAACCTAATTTCTGCCTTCTTCTTTAGGATATAATTGATGAACGGGGTCACTCTGAAATATTTTCTTGGTTTGAACATCTATAGCAGAGATTACTCCTTTAAATGCAGCTCCCGTATCAATGTTCCAGACATTCGCTTTATTGAAGGGTTTTGATTCACCAATTCTTGTGACGGGAGTATGGCCTATATAAATTTCCTGAAAATGCTGAAGGCGCCTGGGATAGTAGGGATCATCCTTATCCAGATTATCGTCCAGAGAAAGAACCATTTCCCATAGCGTGCGGTCCCAGTAGAATCCTGTATCGTGATATTCATAATCCGGGCCGTGTAAATTGGTAAAACCGGCATGTACAAAAAGCCGCTCTTCATCGTCTTTATAATAATTAAACGTCTGGCGGAAGAATTCTATATGCTGCATTTTTTCTTTTTCACTAAAATTCCGGTAAGCATCTATACTCGACTGGCCACCGTGTTCAAGCCATTTTTGGTTTAATTCACCACTTTCCAGCCATTTGTGTGCGAGATCATCATGGTTTCCCCGAATAAAAATACAGGAATTCTGCTTAGCCAAATCTATTAAATAGCTCACTGTATTGGCAGAATCACTCCATCCGTCTACATAATCTCCCAGAAAAATAAGCTGATCTTCCGGTGTAAGATCTATTCTTTCCAGTAGCTGAACCAGGCCTCGTAATCCGCCATGCAAATCACCAATAGCGAGTTTTCTTCCCATATTAATTGTATTTCACTTTTCTCAAAATTCTCATACTTTCCTTATAAGAATTATAGATTTCAGGATTATAAGCCTTAAGATAAGGTTTGGCTTCTTCGAGTTGGGTTAAAGCTTCTTTAAAATTATTTAAATAGCATAATAAATAGGTGGAAGGTAAATTTTTGAGGTCTTTTTTCTGAACATTATTAAGCTCATATCCTTTCTTCAGTTTTTGGATAAGAGCCTTGTTGGTATTATAAATATGATAGAGTGTTTTCTTATCAAATTTTGGAGGTTCAAATAAAAGCTGACTCTCTATATCATAATTTCCATTGTCCCGAAAACTTATTACCACTTCTTCCAGGGGATAATATTTAAACTGGTCATGTAATCCCAGGTGTACATATTCTATAATTTTAAAGGAATTCTGGTCCTGGATTATGCTAACCTCATCGAGATCTGAATAAAATAATTTTACCTGTTCGTTTATAAGTTCAATATCTACCCGGGAGAAATAAGTTTCATTTTTTATTCGCTTTTCCTTGCCTGCCCAGCACACTACAAAATATTCTTTGAAAACTTTATAGGTTGGATTATAATCTTTCCGTTTACGCATAAAGTCGAATACGCCATCCAAAGTATGTTCAATATTATTATGTGAATGGTTTTCTATAGAAGCGACAATTGCTGAATTCACATCCCGTATTTCAATATCAAAAACCTTTGGCATACTAATACTCCCATCTCTTAAAAAAACCGATCCTCCGTAATATTTCCAGATATTCTTTCTAAAAGAACAAATCTTACTGTGATTGGGTCTAATAGTAACCAGGCCTACCACCAGTTCATCCTGCAGATGTGGAAAGGGAATGTTTTCATAAGAAATTAACGGAGGATTGGTGAGATAGGCATTTATCAGATTCTGGATTTTACTGTCGTCAAAAAAGTCGATTCCAACAATTTTACTGTCTTCATCCTCCACTCCAATTACGATATAAGAGTTATTCTGGGGATTGGAATTAGACAGAGCACAGATA
>JAGXII010000081.1 GCA_024635735.1 Christiangramia sp.
GCATGATGGCAGCCATTTGCCCGTAGATCTTGACGAATTGCTTAGCCTTGATCTTAAAATCGGCTTTGTCATCATCTTCCAGCTCCAGTTCAGTATTAAAACGATGGGCCGCTGCATCAATGATGGGACTCAATTTCTGAGCGTCTTCCTTTAAAAAGAATTTCTCACAGAAGAGTTCTACCTCTTCCTGTTCGTAAACTCCAGTTTCATCCAAAGTTTCCTTTATTTCATGCAGCACATTGATGTCTGTAGCGCCACTTAAAGAAGTCGCCGTGTAGAACGGATCAAAGGAATTTTTGATATCATCGGTAGAGTTAAAGAAGTCCAGGATAAAAATATCTTCGGTCTTTTTGCCAAGCTTGTCTGCAGAACGGTTTAATCTTGATAAAGCCTGAACCGCCATTACGCCCTGTAGCTTTTTATCTACATACATTGCAGTGAGTTTAGGCTGATCAAAACCGGTAAGGTATTTATTGGCAACTACCAGAATTCTGTAGTCATCGGTATCGAAATTATCTTTGGTATCTTTTTCTCCGAACCCGTTCATATCGGCTTCGGTATATTCAATTCCATCAACAGTTTTAGAACCGGAGAAGGCGATGAGGATCTTGAATGGATTTCCTCTTTGTTCCAGGATCCTGCTTAAAGCCTTGTAATATCTAATGGCAGAAACGATACTTTGAGTCACCACCATGGCCTTAGCTTTTCCCTTCAGCTTTTTCTTATTGACAATATTCGGAATGAAATGGTCCAGGATCACCTCGGCTTTGGTATCGATTGTTTGCTGATGGCTCTCTACATAAGCCTTTAATTTTTTCTGTGCTTTAATGCTGTCAAAAAGGGGATTTTCCTCAATAGATTTCTCTATTTCGTAATAGCTTTTATAAGTCGTGTAATTAGCGAGTACGTCCAGGATAAAACCTTCCTCGATGGCCTGTTTCATAGAGTATAAATGAAATGGCCTGAATGAACCATCTTCCTGTTTTACTCCGAACTTTTCTAAAGTATTATTCTTTGGCGTTGCCGTAAAAGCTAAATAAGAGGCATTTCCGCGCATCTTCCTTGCCTGCATGGCCTTGATGATCTTATCCTGTACATCTTCCTCTTCGTCTTCTTCCTGTGCCTGCTGACCCATGGACTGATTCATCTTATCGTGAGCGGAACCGCTTTGAGAACTATGCGCTTCATCGATAACCACCGCAAAACGTTTATCACTCAGGTCTGATATTCCGTCAATTATGAATGGAAACTTCTGGATGGTAGTAATAATGATCTTTTTTCCGTTTTCCAGGCTTTCTCTTAATTCTCTGGAAGAATAAGCCGGAGCCACAATATTTTTAACTTCGGAAAAATCCTTGATATTATCCCTAATCTGCTTATCCAGTAATCGCCTATCGGTTACGACTATGACAGAATCAAATAAAGGTTTTTCCATTCCTTTACTGCCATGAATACCTTCAACCTGTGGATAGGTCTCAATAAGCTGAAATGCAGCCCAGGTAATGGAATTTGATTTTCCGGAACCTGCCGAATGCTGAATAAGATAGGTTTGCCCTACTCCATTCCTGCCGGCGTGGTCTATAATTTCCCGTACCACATCCATTTGATGATATCGAGGGAAGAACAAAGTTCTTGTATTTATAGGATCTTTAGCCTTCCCATCCAGTCTTACAAAATGCTGAATTAGATTCGCCAGGCTTTTTCGTGTAAGTACTTCTTCCCAGAGATATGCTGTTTTATGTCCATCAGGATTTACCGGATTTCCTTTCCCGTTATCATCCCCTTTGTTGAAAGGAAGAAAGAAAGTATTACCACCATTTAACTTCGTGGTCATATACACCTCATCGGTATCTACCGCGAAATGCACCAGGCAGCGTCCAAAATTGAGCAGCGTTTGGCGAACATCCCTATCGTACTTATACTGTTTTTGCGCATGTACTTTCGCATTCTGCCCGGTCCAGTGATTCTTAAGTTCTGCGGTGATAACAGGTAGCCCGTTAATAAAAATGACCATATCGATCTCCTCCCGGGGATTATCTACAGAATATCTCAATTGACGGGTCGCGCTGAACTGGTTATTCCCAAAAAGCTTTTTTACCCGGTCGCTGCTACTTGCTAAGGGTGCCTGATAAAATAAGGTGAAGTGCGCATCATCTACCGCCAAACCTTTTTTAAGCAACTGAAGCACGCCGTACTTTTTGATCATCCTGTCCAGGCGTTCCAGGATCTTTAATTTCCAGTCACCATGCCTTTGCAGCTTCTCCAACTCTTCTTTCTGAGTTTCTTCCAGAAAGCTCCAGAATCTTCTTTTATCGATGGCATATTTAGCATCAAAATCATCGGGATCACCTATATAATAACCATTGCCCGACAAATACTGCTCAGATTCCTCAGCGATATTCGCATCGGGATCCTGTTCTTTGATCTTCTCGATAGTAGTACCGGAAAGTGTTTCCTGGATAGCGGCTTCTAAGGCTTGTTCGTTGGTTTTGGTTGGCATATGTTGGTATGATTATTTAGTAGGCACAGTCATAAAGACTTTAAAATATTAAAAAGTATAATAAAGCGTATGACTATTTTACTTTTCATCAAAAAAGTAAAATAAGACTTAGATTTCAAGAATGTTTTGAAATTTTCCGAATTCGAGTCAAATAAAAACTCCTTGATTTTAAAGGGATTGAAGAGTTTTAGGGTTCTTTGATCAATTAAAAAGATTATACCCGGCAGCTGGTTAAAATACGGTTTCCGAATTCGAGTCAAATTAGGAAGTAGCATTAATAGAGGGATTCGGGTCAAACAAATTATCTCCAAAAGTGAAAATTGTAAATGATCCTTCTCTTGTAAGCTGTCCTTTGTTAAACTGTACATTTTTAGCTGAATTTTAAATCGATTCCTTTATAAATTTCCAGCATTTCTGGAAGGTTAATCACTGGAATATCCAATTGACGGCATATAAAAGGTATTTTTTTGATCACCTTATTATCGTTGGCAGTTTCAGTTTCTTCGGTTACCACATATACGGGTTCATCAGGCTTGGATATACTATGGTTGAGGGCGTAAATAATGAGTTTAGCATCTGCCGATTCTTCCCATCTGCGTTTTTCTGCTTCATATTGCGCTTCGCTCAATTTCTTTTTCTGTACCGTCACCGTAAATTGGCTATTGAGCATATTTAAAAACTTGCGTGGAGATGGAGGAAGAATAGAAACGGTTTTTACCGGTATTTTATGAGTTTTACAAAATGATTTATCTTCTAAGAAATCCAGTGTGGATATTACAATACCCTTAGATTGATACTTGCATTCCATTAATACTTCATCCAGAATTATTATTTCTCGCGCTTCAATTTTAGACTTTATAAAAGTGTAGGCGCCAGCAGGGTCGAAAGGAGCAAAATTCCGAACAAAAGAAACCAGGGAACTTGTATCGATCACCACCTTCATTAAATATATTTTTCGAGTTTCCCCGGTTTAATATTTAATTTTCGGCATACTTCATATTCATTTATAACCCCTTCGTGAAAAGCATTTTGGATGGTTTCCACATACAAAGGAGATTTGAGTGGCTTAGGGGCTCCCCCTCCAATTTTCCTTCCTTGGACTTTTAATAGTTCCATCTGCAAACGCTCTTTCTCCTTTTTCCTCGAAATAGCTTCAATAATGGTGGTTTTGGCGTTTTTATATGCGGGATAGCTTATTTTTTTCAGAAAAAGCAAGCGTGTAAAGATAGCCAGGCTACTAAGGTGTGTACTTTTAGAGATACGACGAATCTTATCGTTATGATAATCGTTATCCACATTAGCCGCTTCAATTTCATCTAGATGCTCTGCATAAGGACCAGCTAAAAAACAGAAAGCAAATTCATTGCACCAGGTTTCTATTTCAGATAAACCTTTTTGAGCCAGCACCCCATAATCCAACTCCTCAACTTCTTCTTCATTAAGCAGATAATGTCCCAATTCGTGAGCCAGCGTAAAAAGTTCCCGACTCATGGAACTTTGATTACGCTTAAGGACAATGGTGTTAGGTTTTAAAAAGAAACCATCTATGTTGACTGTTTCTTTTTTGTTCCAGGTTTCCACAAATTCAAACACCAGGATATTATAATCTGCCAGCTTTTTTATCAGGCTTTTTAAAAAATCCCTTTTATCTTTTTTGAATTTGGGATATAAATAACTTCGGATTTTAAAGGCTACTTCCCGGGGGTTCTGATCTAAGTTGAAAACTTCTATTTTACGGGAATAGTCCATTTCACTTAGTGTGGCCATTGCTGTAATGGAATGTTTAAGGTCTTCGAATTCGTTTACACGCTTTCTCGATTCCAGGTTTAGTTCGGTATGGAATTCCTGTTTTCTAAAAAAAATGCTGGCATCTGGAGTACTCACCGGCGGCGAAGGGTCCAAATAATAATTGATGCCCTTATTAAAAACCTTATCGATTTTTTTTAGATCGCTTAGTTTTATCTGCTCCTTCAAAACAGCTTCCTTTTCAACAGGGGTTTTTAAACCTTCAGAAATAATTTCGCATAGTTGTTCGCCAGTCATGCCATATAACTGCAACAAATGCTTTAAACGGGCTATATTTTGTTCTACTTTCAAGAAAATAATTTCATTTTATTCACGAATTTACGAAGATTCCCTCATTTCTAACTCACCTTTATCTTCCCCGTCACCGCCGCGTCTATTAAACTGCTTTTGTATTCCTTCAATTTTTCGATTTGCTTTAGATTGAGATTGATAGATTTTTCCAACTTAGTCGATTCTTCTTTAATATATCGCACTATCATTTTTTGGGTATTATAGTCACTGTGTACTATAAAAAGGTTACTTAAATCCGCACTATTGATAGCTGGGTAACTCATACCCTTAGAATTAATAGTTACTTGATCAGTAAATGAATTACTCTTAACTAAAAATGCTAAATATTCTGGATAAACAAATGACTTAGGTTGAAGTACTGCAAAACCAGTAGAATATATATATGCAGATTTAACTTCATCAACAAAATCGATCGCTTTCAAATAGGTTCTTACTGTACTTATTACCGTATCTCCAGTTTTAACAATTCGTCGAGCTCTGGATGGAGCAGACTTAAACTTATAAGTTTCAGTTACTGTTATACCTTTTTCAAAAGTTACACTCCCAATATCAACATATTGAAATTCATAATTTTTAGATGTTGTCTCCGGCAGTGTATTCAGATTAATTCTACAAATATTCTTCAGTCGTTTCACCTCCCAATTCTCCGGGATCTCCCCGATCCATTCCACGCCACTATCTTTCATTTTAACATCCTGCCTCTCGACTCCGCTCGAGGTGACGCCTTTGGTCACCGCGTTTTGAATGATGATCTGCTTGCGCTCTGTTAAAAGCTCGATAAGCTTTTGTTTTTGCGCGATGGCTGCATCGATCTTGCCGCATTTTTCATCCAGGAAACTGGCGATGGCGGTTTGTTCTTTTTTAGGAGGGAAAGGAAATCTGAATCTGCGAAAATCTCTGTAGTCGATATTTTGTCTTAAACCAGATCCTAAACCGTATATAACCTTGTTA
>JAGXII010000082.1 GCA_024635735.1 Christiangramia sp.
ATGAAAAAAATATTTATAATATTTCTTATTTCGGCAGTTACCATCTCATGTACTGAGAAAAATAAAGAAAACGAAAAGGTTAGATATACACAGAATTCTGAAGAGATTAATACAGTTAAAGAACTTATTCAGAATTATGAGAATGGGGAATGGGATAAGTATAAATCTCATTATGCCGATACGGCCAAGATCTATTACAATAGCAGGGAAAGTCAAAATATTGATCAGGTTATGGCTAATCACAGAGAAGCAATCTCAGGCCTTTCCAGTTATGTATTTCCAGACGAATATGATGAATATGAAATGGTGGTTACCGACGATGATGAAACATGGGTGAATTATTGGGGAGACTGGCAGGGAACCATTGCTGAAAATGACAGTTTAATTGAAATTCCAGTTCATATAACTGCGCGATTTGATAAAGGAAAGATCGTTGCCGAGCATGTTTATTACGACAATTCAGGGATTATGGGTGCCTACCAACAACTCGAAGCAAATAAAACTATGGATTCCATACAGGAAGCTCAAACCAATTAAGTATGAAAACGGTAGGCATTACCGGAGGGGCAGGATTCATTGGTAGTTATATTACCAAAAAATTCCTTGAGGAAAATTATAGGGTAAAGGTTTCAGTTACTAATATTTCGAGCACCAATAAGTACCAGCATTTGTTTAACCTTAAGAAGGTAGAAAATCTTTCGGTCAGGGGCCTGAATGTTGAAAATATGGACTTCCTGAAAGAGTTCATTAAAGATTGTGAAATTCTTATACATTGCGGCACACCCTTTCAACTGGAAGTTGACCATCCTGAGAAAGATATGTTTGAACCCACTATTAAAGGAACCGGGAATTTTCTTCAAGCGATAAAGGAAGAAATGAACGTAAGGAAAGTTGTTTTTGTAGCATCTGTGGCATCCTACAATACTTCTTTTCCATTACCGGTACCGGGGCAAAACCATGATCATGTGTATTCTGAAAATGACGAACCCTATTATAATAAGGAAGATAATATCTATGCACAGGCAAAATATTTTGCAAATCAGGCAGTACGGAAATTTATAAAAGAGAATCCAGATCTAAATGTTGAAATTGTAAGTGTCGCACCTGTGGGTGTTATAGGAAATCCACTCTCAGACAGACAGGATTCTACCTCTGTAGGGATTCAATTGCTATTTAAAGCTATGCTGGCACCCAATCCATTCATTCAAATGATGTATGATAATGATATAGAATTTGCGATGGTAGATGTTGAAGATGTAGCGGAAGGGATTTACGCTGCTGCAGTGAAAAGTGGAAATCACGGAAAAAATTATCTTCTTACCAGCGAAAGCTGGAGAGTTTCTGATATTTCAAGAATACTTAATGGCATACCTCCTAAATGCAAACCGAGAAAAGTTTACAGTAACGATCTTGCTCAAAAGGAACTGGGTCTTAATTTTAAACCAGCTGAAGTTCCTTTAAAACGATTCTCTAATAGTATGAAAATCTAATTTAAAAAACCTTTATAGATAGAATGAGAAGATCCTGTTAAACTTTAAGTTTTCCGGATCTTTTTTAGCTCTATATTTTGATTAATGAGGGAGCTTATCCTTTAGCAAACCATATACAAAAGTCCCCAGAATTGCAGCAAGAAAAACAACGATCACAGATACATATCCTGCACCTATAAGAGTGTATATAGGTCCCGGACATGCACCGGCCAGTGCCCATCCCAGTCCAAAAATAGTTCCGCCTAAAATATACCTTGTGAATCCTTTTTCCTTAGGAACAAAATGAATCTTCTGTCCGTTAAAATCTTTCAGCTTTTTTCTTTTAATCAATTGTATCCCAAGAATTCCTATAACCAGGGCTGAACCAATGATCCCGTACATATGAAAAGACTGGAACTGAAACATCTCATAGATTCTAAACCACGAAGCCGCTTCAGATTTAAACATTACAATTCCAAAAAATATACCTACAATTAAATATCCTAATACTTTCATTTTTTAAAATATTAAAGGGAATAATAAATGAACCATCAACAGGCCTCCAATAAAAAATCCAATCACTGCAATAAGTGACGGAAGCTGAAGACTGCTCAGCCCTGAAATGGCATGACCAGAAGTACAACCTCCCGCCCATCGGGCACCAAAACCTATCAGAAAACCTCCAATAATAAGAATACTCAAAGATTTAATATTTGTCAAAGCTCCCAGGCTATATAATTCCTCAGGCAAATAAGCTTTTCCCGCGCTCTCGAATCCAAGATTTTGAAGCGTTGAAACCGTCTCGGGATTAATGTTTACAGCCGGATTCGGACTTAAAAAATACATGCCGATAAAACCTCCAATTGCAGCGCCAATGACGACCACCAGATTCCAGCGTTGTGCTTTCCAGTCAAAACTGAAAAATTCAGATTTTTTATCGGCTCCGCAAAGGGTACATAATGTTTTAAGGTTGGAAGACATTCCAAACTTTTTACCCATAAACATAAGTATAAACATAATCAGGGCAATGAGGGGACCTGACACATACCAGGGCCAGGGCTGTAATATAATATCCATATTCTATTAACTTGATTGCAAATAAAAGAATTCTTAAACCGATTTACGGTATTCGTTACCAAGACTCTTAGTAAAACTGAAAAATTTTGGACGCCAGGGCTTAAGAATTCTTACAATATTCTTCAAGATTTGCTACCACTTTAGCAGATAGTCGCTGGAGGGTTTGTGCCGACCAGCCGGCGCCTTTCGATGTTGAGATCACTCCCGGAAGTTTTAAGGTTTCACTGGAAAGTTCATTCCTGGCGTCTCCATCAAAAACAGCAAAATTTCCATCAACTCCTAACCAGTCTGTTAGGGCTTTCTCATTAAAAGGGCGACCCAAAGAGGTATTGATGATTATTTTAGCATTTCCCAAATGTTGAAATTCCTCTTTTTCAAGTATTGTTACGTTCCTAGGAAGGTGGAGGGAAATTATATCACAGGTATCGAGTAACTTTTTTAAAGGGAGAAATTCTACACCTTTTTTTTTATAATCATATTTCCGTGTTCTGCTGAAATAAAAAAGCCTGGCTCCAAAAGGCATAAGACAGTCTGCCAGCAATTTTCCCGTTACTCCCAGGCCTATGATACCAATTTTCGCATCGGTAAGTTCCAGAGGCATTTCTTTCCACTGCCTTTCTTTATATCCACTTAAGAGCTGGATAAGCTCAGAAATAACAAATTCGGCCACGCCAGGATCACCATAATCCCTAATTCCCGTAACCTTAATATTCTTTTCCCGGGCGTATTTTACTGCAACGTTTGCCGATTCATCATCATACAAACTACAAGCCATGCCAATATATTTAATATTCGGGCATTGATCGATGATCTCCTCTCCTATCCTGGTATGCCAGGAAACAATAACTGCCTGGGCATCTCCTAGGCGTTTAATAATTTCATTATTAGATTCAGGATAATCCGAATAAACCTCAACTTTTTGTTCGCTATAATTCTGAAGTTTTTTTATAGCGTCATCGTTCAGTTTTGTATTATCTACACAGACAATTTTATTGAATTTCATAAGTTTCTATTGAACCTCACAGGTTTTGAAAACATGTGAGGTCTGTTCAAGATAATATTTTCATACATGGGATTGCTTCGTTTCACTCGCAATGACAAATATAAGGTTACTGCGAGGAAGAGAATCGACCGAAGCAGTCTCAGGTTGAATTGAATTACACTAGATGAGATTAGGTCACTTCGTTCCCAATGACAACTACATTTAATTTTCACGTCACCCTGAACTCGTTTCAGGGTCTTATTCTGAGAGATGCTGAAACAAGTTCAGCATGACAATATTATAAATAAGCCAGAGATTACTTCACTTCGTTCGCAATGACAATCATAACGTCACTGCGAGGGAGAGAATCGACCGAAGCAGTCTCATGTTGACTCGAACTACACTGGCTGAAAATGCTTTACTTCATTCGCAATGACAACTCCAAAAAAAACTACAATGGAATATTTCCGTGTTTTCTATTTGGCCTTAGAACCTGTTTGTTCTCGAGGGCACTAAAGGCTTTGATAAGCTTTCTTCGGGTATCTTTCGGCATAATTACCTCATCAATAAATCCGCGCTGTGCAGCTTCAAAAGGAGTGGCAAATTTTTCAGCATATTCAGCTTCTTTTTCAGCCAGCTTTTCTTCGGGATTATCAGACTCGGCTATCTCTTTTCGGAAAATAATTTCCGAAGCTCCTTTGGCTCCCATCACCGCAATTTCAGCGGTTGGCCATGCGAAGTTGAAATCGGCTCCAATATGTTTGGAATTCATCACATCATAAGCGCCTCCATAGGCCTTTCTTGTGATTACAGTAACTTTCGGCACAGTGGCTTCACTTAAAGCATAGAGAAGCTTAGCGCCGTGTAAAATGATTCCGTTCCATTCCTGATCTGTTCCGGGAAGAAATCCAGGTACATCAACCAGCACCAGCAAAGGAATATTAAAACAATCACAGAAACGTGTAAAACGAGCCGCTTTTTTAGAGGAATCGACATCCAGAACTCCAGCCAGGCTCATTGGCTGGTTGGCAATAATTCCTACACTTCTACCACCGATTCTCGAAAACCCAACGATAATATTATCAGCATAATTTTTATGGATTTCGAAAAAGGATTCGTCATCGATAATTCCCTTTATCACCTCGTGCATATCGTAAGGTTTATTGGAACTATCGGGTACAATATTTTCCAGCATCTCCCTGTGTTCATCTCCCAGCTCAAAAGGAAGTTTCCCGGGTGCCGACTTATTGTTCTGAGGCATATAACTAATCAGCCGCTTAATATCTTCCAGGCATACAATATCATTCGCGCAGGTAAGATGAGTAACTCCCGATTTTGTAGAGTGGGTACTGGCACCGCCAAGCTCTTCGGAAGTCACTTCCTCGTTGGTCACCGTTTTCACCACATTAGGCCCTGTCACAAACATGTATGAAGTGTCTTCTACCATCAGGGTGAAATCTGTCATCGCGGGAGAGTAAACAGCTCCACCGGCACAGGGTCCCATTATAGCAGATATCTGCGGAATCACTCCTGAAGCCTTTACATTTCTATGGAAAATATCGGCGTAACCTCCCAGAGATTTCACTCCTTCCTGGATACGTGCTCCTCCGGAATCATTCAGCCCAATAACAGGAGCTCCCACTTTTACCGCCATATCCATGATCTTACAGATCTTTTCGGCATGTGTTTCAGAAAGAGAGCCTCCAAAAACGGTAAAATCCTGGGCGAAGACATATACGAGCCGGCCATGAATTGTCCCATAACCGGTAACTACACCGTCGCCATAGAATTTTTGTTTATCCATTCCAAAATCGGTAGTCCGGTGCGTGACCAGAATTCCTATTTCCTCGAATGAATTCTCATCCAAAAGATACTCTACACGCTCTCTGGCGGTAAGTTTCTTTTTTTCATGCTGTTTGGCAATTCTTTTCTCACCTCCACCTTTATGAGCTTCAGCAATTTTATCTTTTAATTTATCGAGATTTTTACTCATCGTCTAAATTCTGTTTTATTTTCAATGCGGTCTGTTAGTTTTTTGGCAAACGCAACTGCTCTTTATCTTTCAAATATTGTTTTAAAGCCATGATTGCCGCGAGTTTCGCTTCCTCTTTAGCAACTGCCCTAAGCGCTTCTGGAGAATAAAAATTTTTCACAAAATGAGTGTCAAAGTTTCCACTGCGAAACGCATCATGTTCAAATACGAATTTCCCGAATGGCAATGTGGTACTCACTCCTTCTACGATATAATCATCTATGGCTTCAATCATCATCTCAATAGCTTCTTCGCGGGTGTTGCCGTAAGTGATAAGTTTGGCAAGCATAGGGTCATAATAAATAGGCACTTCCATACCTTCTTCAAAGCCGTTGTCCAGTCTGATCCCTTCTCCAACCGGAATTCGATATTTATCCAGGGTTCCCGTACTTGGCATAAAATCTTCCAGCGGATCTTCTGCATAAACCCTCAATTCCACCGCATGGCCGGTAATGCTAAGATCTTCCTGAGCAAACTGGATTTTTTCTCCTCTTGCAATTCTGATTTGTTGTTCTACAAGATCGACCCCGGTAATATATTCTGTAACGGGATGTTCCACCTGAAGCCGGGTATTCATTTCCAGGAAATAGAAATTCCGGTTTTCGTCTAAAAGGAATTCCACTGTTCCGGCACCTACATAATCACAGGCCTGAGCAACCTTTACAGCGGCATCTCCCATTTCTTTACGAAGTTTTTCATCCAGCACTACAGATGGCGCTTCTTCCACAACTTTCTGATGCCTTCTCTGGATACTGCACTCGCGTTCAAATAAGTGAAGATAATTCCCATGGGTATCAC
>JAGXII010000083.1 GCA_024635735.1 Christiangramia sp.
GGCTTTATCTAGTGGAAAAGGTTGATCCTAATATCAGAATTAGTATTTACCGGATCATTATCATCAATTTTTTCCACTCCAAAGTAGGGTCTTAAAAATCAATTTTAAAAATTGACAGCTTAAAAGTAATACTTAGTGCCACATTATCAAAATCAATTGTTTTAATACTATTATAACTTTTAGCAATTTAAAAATGGAAGAATAGAAGTTATATTTGAAAAAATCCCTTTTATGAAAAAATTAATAGTTCTTGCCGGAATATTCATTTTGACTTCATGCTCAGAATTACAGCAAATTGCATCGCAAATACCTTCAGAATATGGGGTTACAGACGCCGAAATAAGTTCAGGCCTCAGACAGGCTCTTGAATTTGGGGTTGAAAAGGAAGTGACTAAACTTGCGGCAGAAGATGGATTCTTTAAAAATGAACTGGTAAGAATAGTTCTTCCTCCTGAACTGCAAAAGGTAGATAAAACCTTGCGGGATATTGGGCTTGACGCCCTGGCTGATGAAGGCCTGAAGGTCTTAAACCGTGCTGCCGAAGACGCCGTAAGTGAAGCTATACCGGTTTTCGCTAATGCGGTTAAAGGCATCACCTTTGCCGATGCCCGAAATATTCTTATGGGAGGAGATAATGCGGCAACAATATACCTCACAAATAAAACTAAAAATGAACTGTATAAGCGTTTTAACCCTATAATCACAAATTCACTGGACAAAGTTGGTGCGACACAGGTGTGGAAAAATATTATCGACAGATATAACTCAGTGCCACTAACCTCTAATGTAAATCCGGATCTGCCAGATTATGTAACCAACGAAGCCTTAGATGGCGTTTATATAATGATTGCACAGGAGGAAAAGGATATCAGGAATAACCTCGCGGCACGAACTACAGACCTGCTGAAAAGGGTTTTCGCTATTCAGGATAGATAGGGATTATCTTACATTCTATAATATTTTAACACTTCTTCTTACAATACACGCCTATTTTAGAATAAGCTTAACTACTTATTATTAAAATCTAAACATCCCCCTTCTTAGTTTTGCTACTATGTAGAATGATAAATGAAAAGGATCTAAAATACTACCATGTTTAGAATTTTTGAAAATAAAACTAAAGAGGAACGTTTGTGTGCTAAGTATTGCAGCTTAATGCAACGTGCTTATAAAATTGCTTTAATAGACAAGGAAAAAAGTGACAAACTCAATTCAAGGGCGAAGAAAATTCTTGAAGAATTAAAAAGAATGAATTGTCGTCTCGTTGAAGCTTAATGAAAGTCTTTGAAATAATCCATAGCTTCTAGTAACCGGCTGCCATACCAGCTGAAGTATTCCCCATTTACAATTTCCACACTTCCTGAGAATTGCTCAAAGCGACTTTTATGCTCTTCGGTAAACGGAAAAGGCTCTGAGGATAAAAGACATATGTCAACTTCCTTATCCTTCAATTCCTTGGCTGTAGTTACCGGATACCTTTCTTCTGAAAATACATTTTCAAAATTATTTAATTCCAGCATAGCATTAATAAATGTGCCGTTCCCGGCTACCATTAAGGGATCATTCCAGATAAAATAGGCTACTTTAAGTCGTTGAGATTCGTTGGCCATCTTTTTTAATGAAGCCGCTTTTTTCTGAATTGATGTGACCATAGTAGTTGCCAGTTCTTCGCAATTAAAGATTTTTCCATAGTCGGCCATAAGGTGATAAGCGTCCTCAAGATTGGAAACATCTGAAATATGAACCGGCGCTATCTTTTCCAGCTGCTCAACCATTTCTTTTGTATTCTCTTCTTTGTTACATAAAATGATATCAGGCTCGAGTTCTTCAATTTTTCGCAGATTTACTTTTTTAGTACCTCCTACCCTGGTTTTAATCTGCTTCAAAAAAGCCGGATGAACGCAAAAATGAGTAATGCCCACAATATTTTGTTCCAGACCAAGGTCCACCAGTAATTCGGTCTGACTTGGAACAAGAGAAATAATACGTTTTGGAGTATCATCTAGTTGAAGTAATCTGTCTAAATGATCCCTGATTTCCATAATTAAATTACAGTTTTTCCAGTTCGGAAGCCATTTGGTTCTGAAGAGCTTCAGCCTTTGCACCTGCTATTTCAGCAAAATTGGCAGAATCTGAAGCGTAGATGATCTTTCTGGAAGAATTCACAAGTAGTCCCACATTCTTTGTAATACCATATTTACAGACTTCTTCCAGGCTGCCTCCCTGTGCTCCCACCCCGGGAACCAGTAAAAAATTGTCCGGAATAATTTTTCTAATCTCGGCGAGATATTCGGCCTTAGTGGCTCCAACAACATACATCAGATTTTCTGAATTTTTCCACTCCTTTGATGTTCTTATAACTTTCTTGTAAAGTTCTTCCTCTCCGGTTTGAAGAGTTTGAAAATCGAAGGCTCCTTCATTAGAGGTTAGCGCCAGCAGAATTGTGTGCTTGTTGGTAAATTCCAGAAATGGTTCCACTGAATCCTTTCCCATATAAGGAGCAACGGTAATGGAGTCAAATCCCAAATCTTCAAAAAATGCCCTGGCATACATTCTGGATGTATTTCCAATATCTCCACGTTTAGCATCGGCAATCGTATAGATCTCGGGATATTCAGAATGAAGATATTCAATCGTCTTTTTAAGGGCTTTCCAGCCATCTACTCCTATTGCTTCGTAAAACGCGATATTGGGTTTATAGGCCACGCAATACTGATGGGTCGCATCAATAATAGCTTTATTGAAGCTGAAAACAGGATCTTCTTCTGAAAGTAAATAGGTTGGAATCCTCTCCAGATCGGTATCCAGTCCTACACATAAAAAAGATTTTTTCCTGAAGATTTGTTGAGTCAGCTCCTTTGAAGTCATTTTTTAGGTATCGGTTGCTTATTGTTGGAAGATAAAAATTTATATCACTTCACTGTCAGCCTGAGTGCAGATGAAGAGTTGAATTTCTTCCTTATTTAAAGTATATCTGAGTTTTCTTTTAATTTTTCTGTATTCTCTGCCAGCCTCAATTCACTAATTATCTTCTGAATATCACCGTTTATAATATTGGAAAGATCGTATAAAGTAAGATTTATACGGTGATCTGTCACACGGCTTTGAGCATAGTTATAAGTACGAATCTTGGCACTACGGTCACCACTGGAAACCATGGAATTTCTTTTGGCAGCATCGGCCTCCATCTTCTTCGCGAGTTCCTGTTCATATAATCTTGAACGAAGTACACGAAAAGCCTTTTCCTTATTCTTATGTTGTGATTTTTGATCCTGACACTGCGCCACCAAGCCTGTTGGTTCGTGAGTAAGACGTACCGCTGAATAGGTTGTATTCACCGACTGACCACCGGGACCTGAAGAACAGAAGTAATCTATTCGCACATCCTTTGGATCTATCTCTACGTCAAACTCTTCGGCTTCAGGCAATACCATAACGGTAGCTGCAGAGGTGTGAACACGTCCCTGAGTTTCCGTTTGTGGAACACGCTGAACACGATGCACTCCCGCTTCAAATTTCATGGTTCCGTAAACTTCCTCTCCTGAAATTTCAAAGATCATTTCTTTAAAACCTCCACTAGTTCCTTCACTAAAATCAACAATATTATGCTTCCAGCCTTTGCTCTCCACATATTTAGTATACATACGGTAAAGATCTCCCGCAAAGATACTGGCCTCGTCACCACCGGTTCCTGCCCTAATTTCCATTACCACGTTTTTGGCATCTTCAGGATCCTTAGGTATAAGCATCATCCTGATCTTTTCTTCCAGTTCCGGCAATTGCGTTTTAGCCTCTTCCATTTGGAGTTTGGCCATTTCGGTCATTTCGGGATCACTGCCATCGGCAATTATTTCTTCGGCTTCCTGGATATTACCAGTAAGCTCCATATACTTTTCCCTCTCATTCATCAGGGCTCTGAGGTCTTTGTATTCCTTATTTAATTCAATATATCGCTTTTGATCTGAAATTACATCCGGCTGAATGATCAAATCGTTCACTTCATCAAACCGTTGTTTTACGATATTAAGTTTCTCAATCATATAATCCCACAGATTTTAGGATAGCAAATTTACGATAATTTCGATGAATTGTAAGAGAAAGCTTTAAAGGCTTTCCAGTTCGGGAACAGCCTCATGAGTTCTGCTAAAACCTGCAAATCTTACCAGCCCGGCTATTCCTAAAATATAAAAGAAACGATCGGCAAAATAGAACTCTGAAAACTCAAGATAATAGGCTATAAATGAAGTAATATCTGAAAATACCAGGCATAAGGTCGCCGCAGTATAATAGAATGAAGTTTTATTGGCGTACCTATTACTGTAAGATATGGAAGCGATCACCATGGCGATCATTGCTATCCCGTAGACAAAGAAAAGTCCGTCCAGAAATGGGTAGGAAAATTTTTCGGGCACCATATCCAGAAGTACAAATAACATAGCGAGGTTTAAACCAAACACCAGCACGAAAATAATTTTCTGAAACAGGTTGGTCTTTAATTTTTTAAGCTCAGGAACTACGGCAAATACTAATATAATATAGGCCGAAATACGGGTTAAAAATGTAAAGGTATTCACCCAGGAATATTCGTAGTAAAACAGCAATAAGTCGGCAATGATGAATAAAATAAAAACACTCATCATCTTGCGACTATATGAATTTTGCAACAATAAAATAGCAAAAAAGATACTGGTACTTATTAATCTCGCCCAACGGCTTGCGTCCTGATCAAAATCATAAATCACATAGCAATTCACAAAAAGCAACACTAGGGTTGCAATTAATAACATAGACTTAGAAGGCATTCAACTTTTTTGATTGGTTCAAAAAACTTACGTAAAAATATATAAAGTGGTTTTAACTAGGCCAAAAATATTATACAAATACCACTAATAGTCAGAATATTAACATTTAAATTTTTCCAAAAAAGAATGGAATTAAGCATTTTATTCGTAATAATATATTTTAATATGTATATCCGTTTTTAGTTATAATAGTTATCTCGTCACCCTGAATTTATTTCAGGGTCTCAATTTATGATGAGGATTTATAGTATTTTAAGATTCTGAAACAAGTTCAGAATGACGCACTTTATTAAGTTAGGATACTTTACGGACAATCAAATTTTAATTGATTTAATTAGATAGATGATTAGAATTAAAAGCTTTTTTCTAAAAGCCAGAGTGGGATTTCACTTCTACAAAAAACTATCGGTTAGTTCGGCGGGCCTTACCCTTTTACTCATCTTCCTCCGAAATCCTATCGAAGCCACTCTCCTTATAAAAATCGTTCTATTAGCACTTGTCTTTGCATGGTTCAAATATCTGGATCCAAGCGATAAGCTATTATTTTATAAGAACTTCGGGATTACTCCTGAAAGTCTTTTTATCTATAATGTCTTTCTTGATTTCCTGTTAAGTGTCTTTTTATATAAAATCGCAAACCTTATTCTATGATCTTTGAGTTGGACAATGTAGAATTAAGTTTTAGCGGGAACGCACTTCTCTATGGCGTATATGTAAAGGCTGAAAAAGGGAAAATCACAGGAATTCTTGGTCCTAACGGAGGCGGAAAAACAAGCTTACTCAAAGTATTCTTCGGCAGTAAAGGCTGCAACAATAAGTTGGTTAGAATAGATGGAAAAGGAACTTTAAAACCTTTGTATTCAAAGAAGAAAGTGCAATTATTAGCACAAACCGATTTTTTGCCTACCAATATAAAATTGAAAAAACTCTTCAATTTCTACCGGGTATCCTGGGATGAATTCGCTTCAAAATTCGAATCCTTCAGTGACTATAAAAACTATACTGTGAAAAAATTGTCGGGAGGAGAGAAAAGAATCCTTTCCATCTGGCTAATTTTAAAAAGTGAGTCAGAATTTATAATGCTGGATGAACCATTTACCCATTTGGCTCCTATTTATAAAGAGATTATTAAAAATGAAATTTGCATTGAAAAGGATCATAAAGCCATCCTTTTGACTGATCATTTATATAAAGACCTTATTGAGATTTGCGACGAAGTTTATTTACTGAAAGACGGTTGCACTAAAACTATTAAAGGTTATGAAGAATTGAAAGAAGCAGGATATATCAGAAACTTCTAATATTCAAATTGCCCATGTTCACTTTTAATACTTAGTTTTTTAGAATCAGATTCTTCTACCCGGCCGATGATCTTCGCGTCAATATTAAAAGACTTAGAGATTTCGATAATCTTTTCAGCAATTTCAGGAGAAACATATAATTCCATACGATGTCCCATATTAAACACCTGGTACATCTCTTTCCAGTCGGTCTTACTTTCCTGCTGAATCAATTTAAAAAGCGGAGGGGTCTTAAAAAGACTGTCTTTAATAATATGAAGATCCCCGATAAAATGAAGAATTTTGGTTTGGGCACCACCACTACAGTGAACCATTCCGTTTATATTTTCATTCCCTATTTCCTGAAGGATTTTCTTAATCACGGGCGCGTAGGTCCTGGTTGGAGAAAGTACCAATTTTCCAGCATCCAGCGGACTATCTTCAACATCATCGGTTAACTTCCTGGTTCCCGAATACACCAAATCTTCGGGAATAGCACTATCGTAACTTTCGGGATATTTTTTTGCCAGGATTTTAGAGAAAACATCATGACGGGCAGAGGTTAATCCATTACTTCCCATTCCGCCATTATATTCTTTTTCATAAGTCGCCTGTCCGAAAGAAGCCAGTCCCACGATCACATTTCCGGGTTTAATATTAGCGTTATCGATCACTTTATCTTTTCGAATCCTGGCAGTTACCGTGGAGTCCACAATAATAGTTCTAACAAGATCACCAACATCTGCAGTTTCACCTCCGGTAGAATGTATCTCTACTCCAAAATCCTTTAATTCCGAAATAAGTTCCTCAGTTCCATTAATAATTGCAGAAATAACTTCTCCCGGAATAAGATTTTTATTTCTCCCGATCGTAGAGGAAAGAAGAATATTATCTATAGCTCCAACGCAAAGAAGATCATCTATATTCATAATAAGTGCATCCTGAGCAATACCTTTCCAAACCGAAAGATCTCCGGTCTCTTTCCAGTACATATAGGCAAGGGAAGACTTGGTACCCGCACCATCGGCATGCATGATCAAACAATGATCGTGACTTCCGGTTAAATGATCTGCCACGATCTTACAAAATGCCTTTGGAAAAAGCCCTTTATCCACATTTTTGATCGCATTATGCACATCTTCTTTTCCTGCGGAAACACCACGTCCTGAATATCGCTTGCTTACTTCTTTACTCATGAGATTTTACTTAGAGGTTTCAAAGATAATTAGTTTAAACAGTTCTGGTAAATTCTGCGTAAACTTTAAATAAAAAAGCCACGCTTTTGAGCGTGGCTTTTTTGAAAATATTCAGTTTAACAGAAATTATCTTGTAAATAATAACTCCCTATACTTGGTTAATGGCCAAAGTTCATCATCTACCAACAATTCCAGTTTATCACAGTGATACCTTATTTCTTCAAAGAAAGGTTTCACATCATCACAATAAGCGAATGCTTTTTTCTCGGCATCCTCAATCTTATTAGCAACTTTTCTCGCTTCGATCATTGCATTTACATTAGAGTTGATACTTGCGATATGCGCAGAAATACCTTCAATAATCTCCAATTGCTCTTTAGCGTGTCTGGGATAATCTTTATCATAGATTTCCTTAAGTCCGCGTACGTTTTCAATTAAAATATTCTGATAACGTATAGCCGTTGGGATCACATGGTTTCTTGCAATATCTCCAAGAATACGCCCTTCAATTTGAACTCTCATAGCATATTCTTCAAGCTCGATCTCATGACGGGCCTCTATCTCCACCTTGTTCATTACTTCAAGCTCTTCGAATAAGTTAATAGTACTTTTACTTACTCTGGCTTTAAGAGCCTGTGGTGTAGTTCGGTTATTACTTAATCCACGTTTTTTAGCTTCTTTTTCCCAGGCTTCACCATAACCATCTCCTTCGAAACGGATCTTTTTAGATTTTTTAATATAATCTCTAAGTACATTGAAGATGGCATCATCCTTCTTCATTTTCTTGTCCTTAATAAGCTTATCTACTTCTACCTTAAATTCTTTAAGCTGCTTGGCCACGATACTGTTCAATACCGTCATAGCATTTGCACAGTTTGCTAGTGAACCTACCGCACGGAATTCAAATTTATTTCCGGTGAAAGCGAAAGAAGAAGTCCTGTTTCTATCGGTGTTGTCACGAAGAATTTCAGGAATCTTACCAACTACATTCAGTTTAAGATCTGTTTTTTCCTGTGGAGAAAGTTTACCATCAGTTACTTTTTCAAGTTCATCAAGAACAGCCGTTAGCTGAGACCCTATAAAAACTGAAATAATTGCCGGCGGCGCTTCATTAGCTCCTAAACGGTGATCGTTAGAGGCACTTGCAATTGCAGCTCTCAACAATTCTTCATGATCATATACCGCTTTTATAGTATTGATAAAGAAGGTCAGGAACTGAAGGTTTTTCATTGGTGTGGAACCAGGAGACAACAGGTTAGTACCTGTATCTGTCGCAAGAGACCAGTTATTATGTTTACCACTACCGTTAATTCCGGCAAATGGCTTTTCATGCATTAATACGCTCAATTTATGTCTTTCCCCTACTTTTCTCATCACATCCATAATCAATGAATTGTGATCTACCGCAAGGTTAGCTTCCTCAAAAATAGGAGCAAGCTCAAATTGGTTTGGCGCTACTTCATTATGACGTGTCTTAACCGGAATTCCCAGTTTCATACATTCTATTTCAAGATCCATCATAAAAGCGATCGCTCTTGAAGGAATAGAACCAAAATAATGATCATCCAGTTGCTGACCCTTAGCCGGTGAATGCCCTAAAAGAGTTCTTCCGGTTAAAGTAATATCAGGTCTTGAAGCAACCAAAGCTGAATCTATAAGAAAATATTCCTGCTCCCATCCAAGGGTTGCAGTAGTTTTTGTCACATTCTTATCGAAATATTTCGCAACTGAAGTCGCGGCATGATCTACCGCCTGTAAAGCTCTTAATAAAGGAGTTTTATTATCTAGAGCTTCCCCGGTATAAGAAACAAAAACCGTTGGAATACAAAGAGTAGTTCCCCAGATAAATGCCGGAGAGGTTGGATCCCATGCAGTATAACCACGGGCTTCAAAAGTATTTCTAATTCCTCCACTTGGGAAACTGGATGCATCAGGTTCTTGTTGCACCAACTGTCCGCCTCCAAATTTTTCGACAGCACGGCCTTCAGTTAATGGTTCAAAAAATGAATCATGTTTTTCAGCAGTTGCACCGGTTAATGGCTGGAACCAGTGAGTATAGTGTGTTACCCCTTTTGAGATAGCCCATTCTTTCATACCTGTTGAAATATGATCGGCCACATTCCGGTCTATCTTTTTACCGGTTTTCATGGCATCCATCACATTCTGGTAGGCCTCTTTAGTAAGAAACTGTCTCATTACAGTTTCGTTAAATACATTACTGGAAAAAATTTCTGATCTTCTTCCGGGCTCGTCAATTTTAACGGGACTGCGGTTTAAGGATTCTTTTAAAGCTTGAAATCGTAAAGTTGACATATGTGTTGTTTGTTGATTTTAATATTTGACATTGAACATTTTAACTATAGAAAATCAATTTTTCCTAAGAAAAAAGTCGGTTTATATCTTTTTAAACCAATTTTGAAATGCGAATATAATATTCTGCAATGAAAATTTATAAAATTAGGTCTTAAAAATTATATTTTTTTAAAATACACCCCCGTAATTTTAGGGTGTAAATAAAAATTATACCTAAAATAAAGTTTTTAACCCCTTTGCTTACCGGGGTGTGAGATTATTACATGTTTTAACCCTCAAATAAAGACAATTATAAATCTTTTAACTATGAGCAAATTTGTGAAAGCTTTAGACCGGTGGTTCAAGAACACATTGATGTATACGGAGCAGATAATCATTTAAGACTTACAGGAAAACACGAGACGGCTTCTATTAATGATTTTAGCTATGGAATTTCAGATCGCGGAGCGTCTATAAGAATTCCCATAGCTACCGTTGAAAAAGGCTGGAAAGGATGGCTGGAAGACAGAAGGCCGGCTTCTAATGGTGATCCTTATAAAATTGCAAGCAGGATCATTAAAACTGTAAAGAATGCTGAAGAATTAGTTGCTGCAGAGTAAGGACTTCTTCAGATTGAAATATGAAAAAGGGGCGTGATTTTTTTTAAAAAAGCGCCTCTTTTTTAGTTTATAAAAGTGAGAGCAACAAAAACCGCATAGGCCGAGAATAATAAAAATCCTTTATAGCGGCTAATTTTTAGCCTCTTGGGAAGGAATGCTAAAGGTGTTAGAACAAAAGCAAACGCAAGCATCCAAACCATATCGTTAGTAAGAATCATGGAAGATTGAAGGACTATTGGCTGAATAAGCGCTGTAATTCCCAAAACCGATGCAATATTAAAAATATTTGACCCAATCAGGTTTCCTAGCGATATCGCTTTCTCCTTTTTAATTGCTGCGATTAGCGAAGCGGCAAGTTCCGGAACACTTGTTCCAACTGCAATCATTGTTACCGAAATAACCCTTTCGCTAATACCCATCTGTGTTGCCAGCTCTACTGCTCCTTTTACAAGCAATTCTGAACCACCCCAAAGAGCCAAAATTCCAATTAACAACCAGATGGTCATTTTAAAATTAGAGATGACCCGAAGACTTTCATCAACCTCCTCCAGAATGATCTCATCTTTTTTCCTTGATCTTTTAATAAGAAGGAAAAGATATATGGAAAGTCCTATAAGTAAAAGCACACCTTCAAATCGACTTATCTCCCCGTTACTGGAAAGAAAATAATAAAGTACGATTGAAAATACCATCATTACCGGCCAGTTGATCCTGTAAAAATCCCTGTCTATAACAAGAGGCGTGATCATCGCAGTGATTCCCATCACCAGGCCAATATTTGCAATATTAGAACCTATGATATTTCCCAGGGAAATATCTGAAAAACCATTAATGGCCGCCTGCAGGCTTACCAGTAATTCAGGTGCAGAAGTAGCAAATGATACCACAGTTAGTCCAATTACCATTCGCGAAATATTCATTTTAAATGATAACGCGACGGAAGATCTTACCAGGAACTCCCCTCCTACTACCAGTAAAACGAAGCCAATAAGCAAATAGACTATACTCATAGATAAATTTTTGACGAAGATAGAAGAATTGCTTCAATTATATCGAACCTGAAAAACTAACTATTTTTATAGTTTATTAACTAATTTTTTCGTTATATTTGAAATTATAAATTTCAAGCTTATAAAAAGATGGAAAAATTAACCAATAAAGAGGAGGAAATAATGCGGGTCCTCTGGGACCTGGAAAAGGCTTTTGTCAAAGAAGTCCTCGCTGAACTAAAAGACCAGAAACTCCACTATAATACAGTTTCAACTATTATTAGAAATCTGGAAGAAAAAGGATACGTTTCCCATACTGCTTATGGCAAAACCCATCAATATTACCCTGTAGTTAGCAAAGAAAAGTACCGGAAGCAATTTATGAATATGGCCACCAAGAGATTTTCTGATAATTCATTTAAGAATGTCGTTTCATATTTTGCTAAAGAGGAAAAAATAAGCGCAGAAGAATTGAGAGAGATCCTTGATATCATCGAAAATAAGAAGAAATAATGGAAGCTCTTTTAATCTATTTACTGAAGGCTTCGGCTTTATTAGGAATCTTCTTTTTGAGCTACCTGTTGCTTCTTAAAAAAGAAACAAGTTTTGAACTCAACCGAAAATTTCTTGCGGGTGGACTTTTTGCATCTGCCATTCTGCCTGCAATTTACTTTACCAGAACAATATTTGTAGAAGCATCAAACACCGCTATAAATTTTATGCCTGCAACGGTAAATTCTGCAGAAATAGCTGCAGAAAATACTTTCGACTGGTGGACACTCACCGGATATCTCTATTTAGCCATCACCGGTTTCTTTATTCTAAGATTTCTGATACAACTTACTTCTGTATTCAGAATTATAATTTTTAACAGAAAGGAATATCACAATGGATTTAAGATTATTAAAACCAATGACGATCACCTCCCCTATTCCTTCTTTAAATATATTGTTTACAATCCCGCCAATCATTCGCAAAACGACCTTCGACTAATTCTGGAACACGAGAAAGTACATGCAAAACAAATGCATTCGCTGGATATTCTTTTAGCCAGCCTGATTCAAAGCCTGCTATGGTTTAATCCTTTTGCCTGGTTCTATAAAAAAACTATCGAACAGAATCTCGAATTTATTGCAGACCGGGAAACCGTTTCCAATAAAGCGGAAATTAAAGAATATCAGCGTGCGCTGGTAAAAGTTTCAATAGCCGATCTCAGACCGGCACTCACCAATCATTTTTATCAATCATTTATCAAAAAACGAATTCTTATGTTAAACCAAAAATCATCAACCCATAGCCCCGCCTGGAAGTTAAGCCTGGTCATGCCATTATTGCTGGCTTTTATGCTGCTTTTTAATGTAAAAACAGAAGCTCAGGTTATCAATGAAAATAATAATACTATTCAACAAACCAGTAAACCCACAGTAGTTAATGTAAAAACTGAAGTGACAATTTCCAGTGAAACAACCCGCGAAGATTTAGATGAAATTCAAGAATTTCTCAAGGATTACAATGTAACTTCCAATTTTAGCAATCTTAATTTTAACGATGGAAAACTTACCTCTATTCGCATGGATTATGAAGATCTGAAATCGGGTAACAAAGGCAATGTGGTTAAGAATAATAAAAATGGGATTGAACCCTTTATCTTTTTCACCAATGATGCCGGAGAAATTGGCACCAAAGACATTCAAACAACCGGCAAAAAAACCTATACAATTAGAAGTTCCGGAAACAGTTCTTCCAAAAACTTATCAAAGCTCGGAAAAGATCCGCTTTATATAATTAACGGTAAGACTTTCAAAGCTTCCAGATTGAAAGGAAAATATATCGGTCTTAAATCTGATTTAAAAATGATACCAGCTGATGAAGCATTGACGCTTTATGGAAATGATGCAAAGGCCGGGGCTGTTATTGTTCCGGAAGGGGAAATCATCAGAGATTTCAACAAAGAGATGAAAAAAATACAATCAGGGGAAGGAAGTTTCTCCGGAAAATATATCGCAATTGGTTCTGAAGGCAAGCCAAGCCTTATGTCTATAAACCAGGGACAATCGCAGAAGCAGTTGGCCGTATTCTATACCAATGACGACAACCAGGCTATGACAATTGTTGGAAGATCAGGAAATTTCAATACTACAAATTCCAATGACAATATCGTCTGGAAAGTGAAAAGTGATACATTAAAATTCAATAAATCAAATGCTTATAGCTGGAGAACAGAATCTGACTCCACAAAACCAGGAGAGAATATTATTTATTTTAAAGATAAAACCGTCACTGGAAAGCCCAATTATCAGTTTAAATCTTCAGACTCCTCTACCTTTATTAAGATTAAAACCGCGGGAGATTATCCGGCAATAAATTCAGAAGATTCCAATATTAAAATTTATGGTCAAACGGCAAGGCCTTTATATGTTATAGATGGAAATGTGAAGGGAGAGAACTTTGATACGAATTCAATAGATCCTGAAAATATTGCGGCAATTATGGTTTTGAAAGATGAAAAGGCAACAAAGAAATATGGAGAAAACGGAAAAAACGGTGTTATCGAAATTCATACTAAGTCTTCAGGATATGTAAATAAATCAAAGAAGACAGATGCGATTGTTTTTAGATTGACCAAAACACAAACCGATACTGATCTCGAACAACTGAAAAAGAAAATTCTCGAATCAACCGGGATGAAGGTTACCTTTTCCGGAATAAAGCGAAATACAAATAATGAAATTACCAGTATTAAAATATCGGGAGAAAAAGAAGGCAGCAACGCGTCGGCAATCTGGGATGTTAAAGAGGGAATTTCTCCAATAATTATTGGCTTGGATCGCAATGGAGGTCTCCTGATCAAAACCGAATAATAATTCCAATTGTATTTATTAAACAAGCCGCAATATTGCGGCTTGCTTTTTATAACCAACTGATATCTAATTATTCGATATATTTGAATAAACCAACCAAAAATGAAAAAGAAACTTTTTAAAGCTTTGGCAAAATTCAATAAAGCGATTCTTCCCAGTTATTCTAAAAAACTACTTGATCTTCAAAAGGCCAGTAAACTGCAAATGGCCATAATTGGGTGGAAACTCTGGGTGACCAAAAATTCACTGGATTAGGAATATTTTATCAAAGAGGTAACCTCATAGTTTTTTAATCTGTCCGCTCCTTTTAAAAATTCCAGTTCTACAAGAAAACTGCACTGTACAATTTCACCACCACATCTTTCAATTAATTTACAGGTTGCAGAGGCGGTTCCTCCGGTAGCGAGCACATCATCATGTAACAGCACTTTTTCGCCTTCCTTTATAGCGTCCTGATGGATCTCCAGAGTATCAAAACCATATTCCAGCTCATAATTCTCTGAATGAGTAGTGTGAGGTAATTTTCCCGGTTTTCTCACAGGAATAAATCCGGCTTCCAGTTTTTCAGCCAGAAGGGTTGCAAAGAAAAATCCTCTGGATTCAATTCCAACAACTTTATCAATCTTCTGATCTCCCAAATTCTCAAGAAATAACTTTACTGCAAGCTTCATGGCTCCGGGATCCAAAAGTAGCGGAGTAATATCCTTATAGGTTACTCCTCTCTTTGGGAAATCCGGGACTTCTCTAATATACTGGTCTAAATTTTTCATAAAATTATACGGTCACTGTATGGTTTAAATAACTTCGGAAGGCTAACATTTCTTTATAAATTTCGATAAGCTTTTTCTGAAAATCATCTTTTAGAATTTCCTTTTGAGTCAAATCATGTTTCACCGCAAAACTTTTATTTCTTAACAAATCGATATGCCGGTGGTCCTGTGAATATCCCTTAGGTGCAGTTTTCAGTTTTTCATCGTCCAGTAATTCAACAAATGTCCTTTTAAAGGAGGGTTTGTTTATTATCTCTTTTAGCTTTTCACCATTATAATCTATCCCAGACCGTATGCTGTCAAGTTTCTTTTTTGACGGCCTGTAAAAACCACCTGCTACAAAACTTTCATTAATCCCAATATGAATATAAAAATCGCCTTTTCCTTTTTCCTTGTCCAGTCCCGCACCAAAATGATCTTTATAAACAGGCTTTTCGGGATGAAACATCAGATTGTTATTAATTCTATTAATCGCCTGCTTTCCATTTGTTGGTGAATAATCGGGGTCTATTTTGGCCAGCTGAATATCCATTTCATTAAGCCACTGAATATAAAAATCACGAACTTCATGATACTCTTTTCGATGCGCATCCATCCATTCTTTAGAGTTATTTTTATTGAGTTCCCTGAGAAAATTAAATAACCTTGAAAAGCTCATTTTTTATTTTAAAGATATTAAAATGACAGGAAGATGCACTGATTTTACCAAATTTCCATTTAACATTAAAGCTTATGCCCATAGAATAATGCTATTGATTTCTTATAAGCCTTACCATAGTAAATCCGCCTAACTTTTAATTATTGAATATCAGTCTATTGCATCCATGATATATTGAATAGAGTTAAACATTGGCGTTTAGATTATTTATATTCATTATAAACCTAATCAATAAAGCCTATCCAAAATGAAGTATCAAAAACTTGGGGAGTTTATTCATATCCCACGCAAAGAAGGAAAGCCGCTTCAAGGTAATGATGACATCAAATTTAATTATTATTTATCGAGTAGGGTAAACGGAAAACTCATCGATATTGACATCACTACAAAATTATTTGATGAAGACGAAATATTTGTTCGAAAGGCCTGCTACCGGGTAAGAATGTCTGAAATAGAAAGTTGTGTAAAAGCAAATCTTATCGACCATATGCGTAGCCTGGGAATGGAGGATGAAAATATACCTTCTTCATTAATAAATATTGGTATTACAAGCCATGCCGTAAGATGTCTTACAAAGAATAAATACAAAGCGACGTCTTAGATTTCGTTCATCGCCGGTAATTAGGTTCATCTTATTTACCAGTGAATTATTCAAATCAGGAAATTGAATTGAATTGCTGATTCCCGAAAATAAAAAAGCAAGCCTTTATTAAGCCTGCTTTCTAGTATACTTGTGACCTCGCCAGGACAACTTTAAGGTTAATACCAAAAATCGGATAAACCTTGTTAAACTGACCTGAAACCCCTTATTTAATAAGCTTTTCACTAACAACAAAATTAATTTTTATTAAAAAAAATAAAGTGAAATAAAGATATATTCAGAAAAGGGCGGTACATTTGGCGGTACAATTTAAAGCCTACTTATGAGTTCAGTAGTTGTAAAACTTCGCCAGGGTATTGGAAATACAAAAAATATCTACATCCATTTTAATTACGGAAGAAAGAAACAATATAGATATGCGACTGGCCTCAGCGTCAAAAAAGCAGATCACTGGAACACTTCTACAAACTCTGTAAAAAATATTAAAGCTGAACCTGACAGCCATAATATCAATACCGACCTAAGCAAGCTTCTCTCTTATTCTACTGAACTTTTGAATAATCTTGAGAGAGAAGGGGCTATTATAGATAATATGTTGCTTAAGGATCGAATTAAAGAATTCAAAAAAAACGGCTATACCAATTCTCAAGAAAAAATTCTTTCTTTTACTGAATACTATGATTGGTTTATTGAATATTACACAAGCAAGCCAAGACCTAGCACACAAAAACCTTTAGCCAAGAGCACTTTAAAACCATACAATAATACTCTAAGGATAATAAAAGATTATGAAGCCAGTATTGGCCGAAAATTAATGTTCGATCATATAACATTATCCTTTCATTCTGATTTTATTCAGTACTTACAAAACCAAGACTTTACGGACAATTACATCGGGACTCAAATTAAGAATATCAAAACTGTAATGAATGATGCTTTTGAACGAGATCTTCACAGAAACCTAGATTACCAGAAATCGGGATTTACCAAACCAAAGGAGGAGATCAATCATATTTATCTAACGATGGATGAAATAAAGCGAATTAAAAATATTAACTACACAAATAGACCTCAGTTAGATGTTGCCAGAGATCTTTTTGTCATCGCTGCAGTTACCGGGTTGCGAGTTTCAGATTACAAAAAACTTACAACAGAAAATATTAAATCCCACAATAAAATTAAGTACCTCGAAATAAAAACTCAGAAAACTGGTAAAATCGTTTATATCCCCCTACACCCTTTTATAAAAGATATTTTAAAAAAGAGGAGGAATCAATTTCCTAAAATGATTCCTGAACAAAAAATAAATGATGCCTTAAAAATTATTGGGAAAAAAGCGAAACTAAAAGATGAAATTGAAATTGAGCGAACAATAGGTGGAGTCAAAAAATTATCTAAATACAAGAAACACGAATTACTTACCAACCATACAGCAAGAAGAAGTTTTTGTACAAATGCATATAAAGCTGATATGCCTGTAATAGATATAATGGCTATAAGCGGTCATACCTCAGAAAAAGTATTCTACAATTATATTAAAGCTTCACCAATGGAGAGGTTGGAAAAAATTTCTAACCATGCATTTTTTAATTAGTTTTTTTACCCGTGTAATTCCTAGTTAATTGAAGTTCTTACTATAATATTTGATATTTTCACCGTAGGGATTCTCTAATAAAATTTTAACAATGAAAAAGGTCATTTATGTAGATATGGATAACGTTTTGGTTGATTTTCAATCTGGAATTGATCAGTTAGATGACGAAATGCAAAAAGAGTATGAGGGTAGATTAGATGAAGTTCCCAATATCTTCGGTTTAATGCATCCCATGGAAAATGCCATTGATTCTTATATAGAATTAACCAAACACTATGACGTTTATATTCTATCTACTTCTCCCTGGGAAAATGAGAGCGCATTAGTAGATAAATTGAGATGGGTTAAAAAATATCTCGGCGAAACTGCTTATAAAAGATTGATACTTTCTCACCATAAAAACTTAAATAAAGGGGATTATTTAATAGATGATAGATTAAAAAATGGTGCTAATGAGTTTGAAGGTGAGCATATTCATTTTGGTCAAAATCAATTTCCAAATTGGGAAAGCGTCTTAAAATATCTATTGGCACAAACTCACCTAAACAACCAAAATGTGTAATTCTCATTATTTAAAATTACCTTCTAGCCCAACGGCTTAGTTAACCATCTAACCACTTAAAATCAATGACATTATATATCCGTACTGATGTATTTGAATTTATGAATCTTTTCTGCAACGGCTCAACAACGGCAATCTCAGAAAACCATTACAATAACCGTTGCAACGGTTGAAACCATAGTCGAATTCTCATAATTTCAATTATATTTGTTTCATTCCCTCCCTACAGGAATAGTAAATTGATTATTTATTCCTAATCTCCAATGTGCAAACCAGATCGAGAAATTCACTTTTGTAGTTGTGCTAGCATAGCACCTATTCCCTATCCTGGTGATTTAGAAAATGAGAACCTTAACCAGGAAGAATATAATAGAACCCACTCCGTTTGGAGACTCAACCGTTATTTAGGGAAAAAGAATTCTCAAATGCTGGGCGAAATGATTATGCCGTTGCAACGGCTTAGTGAAGAATTAACCGTAGACCATCTAATTAGAGAACTTAACAGAAAAGATATTTTCGATTTTGAATATGACCCAAAAGAAGGTGATGAACTTATCATTCGGGAAGAATATATTTATAAATCGATCAAAGGACAACAAAGACAAGATTTTTATGAATACATGTCTTTAATTTATAAAGACGGTTGCTGGCAGGATGAATATTACAACGTTTTTGAAGATCGAACCAGACAGTTTAGAAAAGGTGTTATAAAATTCAATAGCCCGGACAAATAAAGTATCTAATTAATATTAACTTACGGCTACTAAATTGCTCAGGAAGCTATAATCTAAAGAACAAGGACTCATATAAATGGCAAAAGCAGATATCGATTTTGAAAAAGAATTATGGGATGCGGCGAACGAACTTAGAGGTGCCGTATCTGAGAACAACTATAAAA
>JAGXII010000084.1 GCA_024635735.1 Christiangramia sp.
AATATAGGATAGATTCTTTCATCAGCCTTAAAAGGATTTTCGGTCATTGCTTCAAAGAAAAGAGGCTTGAAATATATCTTATTACCAATCATTTCAAAACCATCGCTTGTTTCAAACTTATAACTCTCCTTAATATCTTTCCCTATTAGATCCAGATTCTCAACTTTTACATCGCTAATCGCAGTGTTTGCCAGGTTTTCAGAAATAGATTCAGTAAGATCCTCTTCAGACTTGCCTAGATTTACTTTCCTGAACTTTTTGGCATGAAGACCGTTTAGATTTGTATAATGTGAGCCTTTTACTTTTCCATCAGCGATTTGAACATTCAATCTGTTATTGATTTCTGAGATGTAATTCGGATTAAGATTCACCCAATCTGAAGCTCCATCTTCTTTAATAATTCTTCCCTGCCAGTTTCTTGACATCTCCGGTAGTTCACCAATACCTGCGGTGGGATCTGTAGCATCCAGTAACACCTTTTCTCCGTCGGAGAGTTCTATACAGGAAATTAAATAGTTAAAACCATTACGTGTTGGAAAAAGCGGAATTCCATTACTTTGAGTACTTACAAGAACAGGACTTGCATTTATTCCTGCATGTTTAAGCATTGCAGTTAATAGTAAATTAATATCGGCAGTATTCCCTACTCCCTCTTTATAAGCTTTCCTCGCACCATTTTCGGGCATAAATCCAATATAGTCATTCCACTTTACCTTTTCTTTTACAAATTGAAAAATGAGCTCCACTTTTTCTGCGGGGTTTGAAACCCCGCTTAACAATGCGTCTACTTCATCTTCAAAAAATCCGCTTCGATCTGTTTCCTTGCCCAGTCCTAAATCATCGTATATAGATTTTGTAACGCCTTCCCAGGTTTTGGAATAATTTTCCAAAGAAGAGTTCGGAAATTTAGTTAGTTTAAGTTCCCATTTTATTCCGGCAGCATAATTCTGTAGATAATCTACATAAGGTTCGTCCTTTAATGCAGGAACATCATCCATATTTACCTCATAGGTATTTATAAGATAATCTAAATTACCCTGCCGAAATGAATCCCGGCCTTCTTTCAAATCAATGTTCAAAGGTGATTTTAAATTGGAATACTTTCCGAAAATAAGATACTCTGGAATACCCAGTTTCATTTCAAGTTTATTGATAGGAATGGTATACTGTAGACGAAAATCATCAATACTCGTGAAAAAAGGCGAATAAATCTGGTACTCATATTCAATCACACTACCCTCTTTCAATGCCGGCATAGTAAATTTTGTAGTATTGTGGTATTTAGAGGTTTTTTCAGTGAATATTTCATCCTTATCCAGTTTTGTATCTACCAGCTTCCCGTTTTGTATGTTATAGGTATAGGCTTTAACTCCAGATATGTTTTCCTTTCCCCTGCCGTCATTAGAATCATAGGTGCGTATTGATTTCGTAGCCCACTCAAAACCTTCTTTATTATAAATCTTGATTCTTTCGTGGAAATCTGTCACCAGTTTAAAACCCACTCCGGAAGTATAAACGTAATAAGTGTTTCGGCTTTTAAAAAGTACGGCAGCATTCGCATCCTTATCCAATGGATGCTCCTTTTCCATTACTTCCTCCTTTGAAACTTTTCGAAATTTAAAATTCTGAGCCTGGAGAAAGGAAGCGCCAAAGAGCATGAAAAAGAGAGTGTAGTATTTAATCATAATACTTAGGTTTTGGTATTGGCAATGATTACTGCCTTTAGGTTATTGAGATAACTTATTTGAGATAGAAATTTTCGAAATTCATTATACTTCTCAGCCGTCCATTCTCCTTCTTTAAGCAATAAAGAACGGGTTACTTTTATTTCATCTTCCTTCGTTGGAGTGATTAAAAGGCTGAATCTTCCAAACTCCGATTCTACAAACTGACTTTCAGGTAAGGCTTCTATCCCATAACCTTTCGGTAATTTATACACGAACTCATCATTATATGTATGGCCGCGCTTCATCAATAAAGGACGTTTCCTATGGCTGTTTTTTTCTATGGAAATACTTCCCTGCTGAATAAAATTAAGCGGCACCAGCAGCCTGGTTCCTGCTTTAGACGCTAAACCCTCTCCACTAAAATTCAGCTTTTCACTGAATTTTATTTCATCCCTGTCATCTTAAAATTCAATTGAATTGAAGTTAATATTTTGAATATCTCCCCACTCATCTCGATAATACTTCTTCCGGTCCTTTTCAGTTTCTTTCTGAAGCCGGTAAATATCGCCGTATGGTATACCGTAACTGTTCCTTTCGAAATTGGCCACAAAACCTCCATTTTCATCCAGTTTGATACTACAATTGATGGTTTCCAGGTTTTCTTCCTCTGAATATCGCTTTGTTTTAACCAGCTCTCCACCTTCTGGCTTTACCCGTAAAACATAACGGTCATCGGTAAAATCTCCCAGGTAATTAAACGGTGATTCCTGGCTTGTACATTCCAGCCATATATCGGCAGTATCTTTTTGTGGGATATTGAGAATGACATGATTTCCCTGCATTTTTGTAAAATCAGGGTCAATATTTCTTTTTTTCCCTCCAAAAACCACCGTATAATAAGAATCGATACCCTGGGATTTCAATAAGGCTTTAGTATAATTGGTTAGACCTTTACAATCGCCATATTTCAATCTATCTACTTCACGGGCTGTAGAAGGCTCCCAGCCACCAATTCCATACGAAACCGCTATATAACGTGTATTTTCCTGCACATATTTATAAATTATTCTTGCCTTTTCTTCGATAGTTTGAGCATTGGCAGTAAGGGATTTTATCTTACTAACGGTTGCGACAGAAAGTTCATCGTGATCACTCACCAGATTCTCATACATCCATTTACCAAATTCCTCCCAGTTGGTTGCCCTTCCTTTTACTTCTTCCAATTCAAATTCATTCAAAGCGACCAGAACTCTCGGAGCAAACTCATCAAAATCGGGACTTAAAACTTCATACTCGAAGGCAGGTAAACCGGTGACTCTATAATCCAGATTAGAACCTGAATTATTTTGAACCATAGTGGTATTTTCAAAATTTCTTTCGGTAAATCTAACCGGAATATTTTCGGGGTTCAGCAGTTTAAATGAAGAGCTTTCCACACTAACATCATAACCTTCAACGGGCACCCAATCCCCTATAAATACAGAATTATTCTCCTCTACTTCACTGATATACTCTACCGTATAAGGATACGAACGAGGGGTATAATCTAAATAACTCACCCTGTTATCTGAAAACAAAATGAACGAAGGAAAACTGCTCTGATCTTTAAAATCCCGGGATTTTATTTTATCAATCTCCTCCCCGTTTTTATCATAAATAATCGCCTCCTGGTCTTTTATATGAATGCTTTCATCATAGAACTCCATGGCTCTTACATAGGAATCTCCATCCTTATTCAAGACGGTAACCACCCTCTTCCTGGTAACGATGAGATGGTCCAGATCTTTGATTTCAATACTTCTACTGTAATTGCGGATAACAGCATCCGCATTTTTTAATAAAACAGGATCAATATCCTTAACAGGATAATTCTGAGCGTGGATGGTTACACCAGCTAGAAAAAACAGGAATAAAAGGCGCATTAATAGATTTGGAAATGTTTATAAGCGCAATATATAAAAAATTAACGTTTTTTAACACTTATTTTTAGAATCCAGCAAAATAGTTACCGGCCCGTCGTTGAGAAGTGACACTTTCATATCGGCTCCAAATCTTCCTGTTCCAACCTGTTTTCCAAATTCCTTTTCAAATCTTTGAATGAATTCTTCATAAAGAGGCTCCGCTATTTCAGGTTTTGCGGCTTTTATATAACTCGGGCGATTGCCTTTTTTAGTGCTGGCGTGAAGAGTAAACTGACTCACAATAATCGCGTCCCCGTCAATATCTTTAATTGAATTATTCATGACTCCGTTTTCATCATTAAAAATTCTCATGTTGGTGATCTTACGGCACAGCCACTCCATATCTTCCAGCCCATCTTCATCTTCAATGCCAAGCAGGATTAAAAGTCCGTCCCCTATTACCGCCGAGATTTTATGGTCTATTCTTACAGATGCTTCTGATACTCGTTGTAAAACTGCACGCATTATTTTTGATATTGATCTATTCTATAATTCTCGTCTTCTCCTTCCATAATTTGAAGATAACTTTTATACCTTGACCAGGCAATTTCATCATTTTCCAATGCCTCCTTAACCGCGCATTTAGGCTCTTCTATATGCAGACAATTATGGAATTTACAGTGTTTCTTGCGCTCAAAAAATTCCGGAAAGTAATCGCCAATCTCTTCCCGTTCCATATCTACTACTCCAAATCCTTTGATCCCGGGAGTATCAATTATTCTGGCATCAAAACTTAGATCAAACATTTCAGCAAAAGTAGTAGTATGCTGTCCCTGGCCATGTTGTTCTGAAACTTTGGCTGTTTTAAGTTGAAGAGCGGGTTCAAGGGCGTTAACCAGTGTGGATTTCCCGGTTCCGCTATGTCCGGAAATCATACTCGTTTTACCAGTCATTTTTTCTTTTACCTTATCGACATTCTTACCCTTTTTAGCAGAAATACCAATACATTCATATCCGGCATTCCGGTATAATTCTGCCAGGTATTTTACTTCAGCCAATTCTTCAATTGAATAAGTGTCAATTTTATTAAAAAGTAGGATTGCGTTGATATCATAAGCCTCGGCTGTCACAAGAAACCTGTCTATAAAAGTTGTAAGTGTTGGAGGATTATTTAGAGTTACCAATAAAAATACTTGATCGATATTAGCCGCGATAATGTGGGTTTGCTTTGAGAGATTCACAGATTTACGGATAATATAATTGTCGCGCTCTTCTATCTTTTTTATCACACCATATTTGGTATCTGATGAATCTTCCAGGTCAAATATCACGTTATCACCAACAGCCACCGGATTTGTACTTTTGATCCCCTGAATCCTGAATTTCCCCTTTATACGGCACTCATAGAACTCTCCCTCTTCAGCTTTTACCTGATACCAGCTTCCTGTTGATTTATAAACCTTTCCGTGCATTAATAATGTTAAATAAAATAAAAAATATGATTCTAAATCTTAATTTTTTAAGATATGTTTGGCTCCGTTTATTTAACCAATCATACATCCATGTACAAATTTACTTTTAAATTATTCATGGCCATGCTATTCTTATTCAATTTGAATTCAGCAATGGCCCAAACCAATCTTTATCAGCATCCGGATTTTGATAAATTAACCGCCAATCACAAAATTATTGCCATTGTTCCTTTCCAGGCCAGCGTCAGTTTACGCCCGAAACAGATGAAGGAAATGACAACAGATCAATTAAAAGAACTTGAAAAAGGTGAAGGTCTTTCAATACAGTCAGCAATGTATTCATGGTTTCTTAAGCGCAAGAAAAGAGGTGATCTGGAAGTAGACCTTCAGGATACTAAGAGAACTAATGCTCTCTTGCATCAAGCTAAAATCACTGATATTAACCTGCATACTTCCGAAGAAATTGCAGAAATATTAGGTGTGGACGCTGTTATTTCGGGAACTTTTGAAACCGACAAGCCAATGTCTGACGGAGCTTCTATAGCCCTGAGACTTCTTGTGGGATTCTGGGGAAGCACTAATACTGCTGTAATTAACATGAGTGTTAATAATGCGGGTACCGGTGAACTTCTTTGGAATTACAATAAAAAAGTAAGAGGCAGCCTGGGCAGTGATAATGATGCTTTAATCAACGTTTTAATGCGTAAAGCCTCCAGACGTTTAGGCTATACCGATTAATCACAACCATAAATAAAAAATGCTGTCAGGAGCCTGACAGCATTTTTTTTATCCTCTACCGTATGCCGTCCAGGATTTTCTGTTGATGGTTAATTGATTCCTGGTGAATCGCTTTGAACATTCTTAGCACAAATTCTTCACTAAGACCTTTTTCTTCTCCTTCCAGTACCATTTTTCCGAGTATCTCATTCCATCTTTTAGTTTGCAAGATGGCAACGTTCTTCTCTTTTTTCACCTGGCCTATTTCTTCGGCTATTTTCATCCTTTTTGATAAAATCTCCAAAATCTGACTATCGGTAATGTCAATTTTAGACCTAAGCGTATTAAGCTTATTTTGAAACTCTTCACTTGCCGAAATTTCCTTTCTCACTTTCAGGTCCTGCATTATATTTATAAGTGTTTCAGGGGTTATTTGTTGAGCCGCATCACTCCAGGCTTTATCTGGAGTATGATGTGTTTCTACCATAATTCCATCATAGTTTAAATCCAGGGCTGTCTGGCAAAGATCGAAGATAATATCTCTTCGACCCGCGATATGAGATGGATCCAGAATTAGTGGCAGATCAGGGAATTTATTCTGAAGTTCAATAGGAATCTGCCATTCCGGGTTATTACGGTATTTTGTTTTTTCATAAGCTGAGAATCCTCTGTGGATTACTCCCAGTTTGGAGATATCTGCAGTATGCAATCTTTCTACGGCACCAAGCCATAGAGAAAGATCAGGGTTCACAGGATTCTTGACAAGAACGATCTTATCAGTTCCTTTTAAAGCGTCGGCTATCTCCTGAACGATAAACGGGGATACCGTTGTTCTGGCACCAATCCAGAGAATATCCACATCATGTTTTAGCGCAAGTTCTACGTGGTTCGGGTTGGCGACTTCGGTAGTTGTAAGAAGACCTGTTTCTTCTTTTGCTTTCTGAAGCCATTTTAATCCAAGTGCCCCTACACCTTCAAAGTTTCCGGGTCTTGTTCTCGGTTTCCAGATTCCCGCCCGCAATACAGTGGCATCACTGTCTTTTAACTGATGTGCGATCGTTAATACCTGTTCTTCGGTTTCGGCACTACGTGGGCCTGCAATTACCAGCGGGTGCGATAAATTGAAATCGTCCAGCCATTTTCTGAGTTGTGTACTATTTTCCATTTTCCAGTATCTTTAAGTTTTCGTTCTGAGTAATTCCGTTTAATACGTCTTTTATATGATTTGTTTTCTCCATTTCGTTGAAGACTTCTTCAAAATCATCGGCTTCCATTAATTGCCTGAAATGTTGAAGATTTGATATATATTCATCTAAGGTTTCTATTACATTTTTCTTATTCTGGCTAAAGATTGGAGTCCACATGGCGGGTGAACTTTTGGCCAGTCTTACGGTAGAGGCGAAACCACTTCCTGCGAGGTCGAAAATATCCCTTTCATTCTTCTCTTTTTCGAGTATCGTTTTGCCAAGCATAAAAGCGCTTATATGCGATAAATGGGAAACATAGGCAATATGGCGGTCATGCGAAGCAGGATCCATATAGCGAATTCTCATCCCCAGAGCATGAAATATTTCCAGCGCTCTTTCCTGAAGTTTAAAGGCCGTTTTCTCTACCTCACAGATAATATTGGTTTTATGAGAAAAAAGACCTTTTATCGCTGCGGAAGGACCTGAAAATTCTGTTCCTGCAATGGGATGTCCCGCCAGGTAATTCCTTCTCTTAGGATGGTTGGTCACTTTTTTACAAAGCTCTTCTTTAGTGGAACCCGCATCGGTTACAAGACAATTATCATTAATTTGATCCAGTACTTTTGGCAATACTTCCAGTGAAATATCTACCGGAATTGCCAGATAAACCAGGTCTGCTTCAGCGAGGTCCTTAAATTCGGCCTCCTTGTCTATAATTCCCGACTTCACTGCTTCCTTTAAATGATCCTCATTTTTATCAATCCCGAATACTTCAATTCCTTTAAATGAAGATTTGAGATCCAGTGCAAAAGAGCCACCAATCAATCCGGTTCCTATTATAAAAACTTTCATTTCTTTACTCTCTTTAATGCCTCACCAATAACTTCTTCTGAAGCGCATAATGAAAAGCGTACATAACCTTCTCCCTGGGAACCGAAAATAAATCCCGGTGCGATAAAAATATCATGCTCATATAATAACCCATCAACCACATCTGCCGAAGTTTTTCCTTCCGGAACCCTGGCCCATACAAACAATCCTACCTGTCCATCTGCAGCTTCACAATTTAATTCTTCAATAAGCTCCAGAACCAGTTTTTTTCTTTTTTCATAGATCCTGTTCTGATCATCAAACCAGGACTGTGACATTTTCAATGCTTCTACTGCTCCCGCCTGCACCGGATAAAACATCCCGCTATCCATATTTGATTTTACTTTTAAAACTGAATTGATATTCTTCTGACTTCCGGCAAGCATTCCAACACGCCATCCGGCCATATTGAAACTTTTACTAAGCGAATTCAACTCCATCACATAATCACTTAAAGTCTCCTGTTTCAGAATACTTCTGGGATTTGAATTCTGAATAAAACTGTAGGGATTGTCATTTACAACCAGAATCTTATGCTTTTCGGCAAAGGCTGTAATCTCTTCAAAAAAAGATTCAGGAGCTACAGACCCTGTAGGCATATGCGGATAATTCACCCACATTAGTTTCACTTTGCTAAGGTCTACTTCCGCTAGTTTTTCAAAATCAGGCAGCCAGTTATTTTCTGCTTTCAATTCATAATTTCTTTCTGAAGCGTCTAATAATTTGCTAACAGAACTATAAGTTGGATAACCCGGATCCGGCAAAAGCACCTCATCTCCGGGATTTAAAAATGCCATGGAAATATGCATAATTCCCTCTTTGCTACCCATTAATGGAAGAATCTCAGATTCGGCGTCCAATGAAAGATCGTAAAATCTTTCATAAAAACCGGCCATTGCATTTCTCAATTCAGTTATTCCTTTGTAGGGCTGGTATTGGTGCGCTCCATTTGTTGTGAGAGCCTTATTCAATGCCTCTATCACTTCCTGTGGCGGAGCAAGATCGGGACTTCCAATACCAAGATTAATGATAGGCTTCCCCTCTCCTCTTAGCTTTCCTACTTCCCTCAGCTTTTGTGAAAAATAGTACTCCTGTACATTATCCAGTCTTTTTGCCGTAATCATGACAATTTATTTTTATAAATCCCTAATATTTTTAAATCTTCAGTCATTAATTTCAAAACGTCGATAGCCTTTTGAAAATCTTCCGGTCTTTCAAAAATCACATCCACAAAAAATGAATATTTCCATGGCTCATCTATTACCGGAAGCGATTGTATTTTGGTCATATCCAGATAACAGTCTCTAAGAATATTCAACAACGAAACCAGACTCCCACGCTCACTTTTCAAATCGAATTTTATCGAAGCCTTATCCAGTTTCTCGCCATTAGGCTCCCGCTGTTTTGTGCCCAGAACAAGAAATCGTGTGGCATTACTTTTTATAGTGTGAATTTCTCTTGCAAGAATTTCAAGACCGTACATTTCGGCAGCCGCAGGACTCGCCACGGCAGCAACTTTCTTCAATTGTTGCTCAGATATTCTTTTGGCAGCTTCGGCTGTATCTACATCTTCAATGAGTTTAATATGAGGATGTTTCTTAAAGAATTCCTTGCACTGTAAAAGGGCCATAGGGTGTGAAAACACCTTTTTAATATCCTGTATATTCTGACCTTCGAGTGCCATTAAATTCATGTTTACCGGTGTATAATGTTCACCTATTATACTAAGATTATATTCATCAATCAGCGCGTAATTTGGCAAAATAGAGCCCGCGATACTATTCTCTATGGCCATGACTGCTTCATCACTTTCTTTTGCCGACAGCTTTTGAGCGAGCTCATGGAAAGACATATATTCCACAACCTCAACTTCCTTATGATAATAATCCATCGCTACCAGATGGTGAAAAGAGCCTTTTATGCCCTGAATGCCTATTTTTTTGTTCATATACCTATCAAAAAAAAGTCTCGATTTTAGATCGAGACTTTTATATAATTTTATTTTTAGTTAATCATATAGCATTCCCGATCCTATCTCCATAATAGAAATAAAAATAGTAGAATGTGTTCCAGTTGATTAAACTTGTCATTATCAATAATTATGAGTGACTAAAGTAGTGCTTAAATTTTAGTTTCAAAATATTTTATTCTGAAATTTTACAGTTTTTGCATATTCGGAATATGAATAGTGTTTTAGTGAGAAAAACAATTTAAGACCCATTATAATCGTTTAGAAAATGAAAAGTTTTCAGCCGTCACACTGATTATTTATTCCTAATTTTGAATTTCAGATCTATGTCTATAAGCGCAAATAACATATCAAAGCATTTTGGAAGCCAGAAAGCGCTGAATAATGTCAGTTTTAGTGTTTCAAAAGGTGAAATTGTTGGTTTTTTAGGTCCGAATGGAGCGGGAAAGTCAACTTTAATGAAGATCCTCACAGGCTACCTTTCCCCAGATGAAGGTGAAGCTGAAATTAGCGGAATCAATTTAAAGGACAATATCGAAGCAATCCAAAAACGAATTGGCTATCTCCCTGAGCATAATCCTTTATATACTGAAATGTTTGTTCGGGAATATTTGCAATTCAACGCTTCCATTTATTCTATTGATAAGAACCGGTTGGAAGAGATTATCAAACTAACAGGGCTTACTCCCGAAGCCAACAAAAAGATTGGCCAGCTTTCAAAAGGTTACAGGCAACGTGTTGGACTTGCTGCCGCTTTACTTCACGATCCGGAAGTGCTGATACTCGATGAACCTACCACAGGGCTGGATCCAAATCAGCTGGTAGAAATAAGATCCCTTATAAAGAATGTTGGAAAAGAAAAAACGGTATTTCTTTCTACTCATATTATGCAGGAAGTAGAAGCCATCTGCGATCGTGTGATCATTATTAATAAAGGTAAAATTGTCGCAGATAAAAAGCTTAATGAGATGCGGGCCGATAAAGAACAGATCATTTTTGTGGAGTTTGATTACCTCATAGAACCTGTTGCCCTTCAAAAGATACCAGACCTGGTTTCAGCAAAGAACACCGGAGGCTTTTCATACGAGCTTACCTTCAATACCACCAGGGATATGAGACCGGCTGTTTTTGACTTTGCGCATGATAACGGCCTAAAAACCCTTCAGCTAAATCAAAAAACAAAGAATCTCGAAAGTCTTTTTGCTGAACTAACTAACACTGATTCTTAAAGTTTGCTTTCTTCAGGGAGTCTCGAAAATAAGTTTTCCGCGAAAATGCTCATTTACCCTTACCACCGGCGGACGATTCACCGAAATAATATCGCCATAACTATAAATATCACCCTTAAGACTCTGCTGCGGATTCACAATTAATTTATTGGTCCCCCGGTGAAAAATATCATAATTCTGAACTATAAAGTCTCTTCCTTCCAGTCTCCCATCTCCGGCGGCAAAGAAAATATTTACATTTTCGGCCTTACCGGTCAGGAAGTAATGTGAATAATTATCGTTGGTTATTCGGAGGTTTTTGACATCGAGATCCAGAATAAAATCTCCATCGGTATTAATATCAGGATCCAGTTCCTGGTTAAGAGATCTCAACCAAAGATGATCCAGTTTAAGGGTACCTATACTTTCTATAGCAATATTCGAACTTGACTGCAGCCAGGTTAAATCTGGGGTGGTAACGTAAATTTTAGTGATCCCATATTCGCGAAACAGGTTACAGGAGTTTTCATTTTTAAGCAATAACCGACCGTCCTTTACCTCCACGGTCACTTCGTTTATAAGATTTTTGCCAGATTCAACGGTTACTTTTTGAACCGGGCCCTGCTCTATGAATAATTTAATTCGTTCAAAAACCATGATTTCAGAAAAGCTTTCCACCTCCACTTCTTTTTGAACAATTTCGCCTGAAGTCTGGAAACAGTCATTCGAGTCTTCCGAATCACATCCCAGAAAACCAATGATCATAATTAAGATTAGAAACCTCTTCATAGTCTGTATCCAATTGAAAATTCTACTGCTTCGGCATTAGCTCCATGGGAACGCACCGTTGCCGATGCCCACCAGTTATCAGTAATCCTTCTTTCCAGGCCAATCCGGTTATAAACCTGGTCCACATAATCTGTGTATGGATAGTATGCATAATATCCCAGCTGAGTGATAAGTGATATTTTATTGAATGTAAGTTTATGACCTACAAATACACCCACTCTTTTTGCGTCCTCATCTCCCGTGGTTCCTTCCTGCGGAAATGCGATCGCTTTATACTGAATAAATTCTTCCAAAGATCGCGAAAAGAAAATTTCAGCTCCGGCCTGAAGGGTGCTTTTATGATTCAGTACTTTATCTGCATAGGCTGAAAAAGTTAAAAATGGTAGCTGAGGAGAGCCAACCACTCCTGTAGTATTCACACCACTTCTTATGGCGAAATTATAATGGACCGGTTCTGTATATTTTTCTTTAGGGCCCCGCTCTATATAATCCGGGATATTTTCATGCTCTAGCAAATAATTCAGCCCGAGATTAAAAGTAAATGTATTGGTGCTGTGATTTGGAGAACCAAGGTCTGCATTGGAATAATGAATAAGAGATATTCCCGCCTGAATCCCTAAACCTTCAATAATATTTTCTTTCCTGAAATTTCCCATCAGGTAAGTGGTACTTAAAAAGTGAGTGCCATAGGCATTGTTTCGATAATTCCTATCGGCGTCATAAGGACTTTTTGCATACGCCACACCCTGTCCTATCCTAAACATAAAAAGCCGCTTTAAGGCATAGAAACTCATATGAGCGTAAGCACTTACATTCTCTCCCAAATATTCATTTTTCAAATCCTGATAGATCAAAGAATATCCAAAATCGGGATAATTATAGCGGCGTTCCCATTTTCTTAAACCATAGGTTTTGTGGTTCCAGCTTAGAATTACCCCCACCGGATGCTCTGTAATTAAATGTGAAATATCTGGATTGTGCTCTATAATACTTCCGTAGAAATAACTCGCGTCCAAGGAATAGTAGTTAGGAATTTTTTCTTCCTGAGCATAGCCTAGAAATCCCAGAAGCAAAAAGAAAAACGAGGCGATTTTTTTCATACCAGAGCAAATCTAACATATTTACGAAAGAAATTGCTTTTTAGATTAGTAGTTTGATCTTAAAAAACCCCAGCCGCGATTTGCTGAATATTAGAGCTTTTTCCCATAGAATAATAATGAAGTACAGGTGATCCAAACTCCATAAGTTCCTTAGATTGCTGTATGCACCATTCAATTCCCACTTCACGAACTTCTGCATTCGTCTTGCACTTTTCAACCTCCCTGATCAAGGTTTCCGGTAGGTCTATTCGAAAAACCTGTGGTAAAAGCTGAAGGTGGCGTTTTATTGCGATTGGTTTGATTCCCGGAATAATAGGTACATCGATTCCCACTTTTCTGGCATCTTCCACGAATTTGAAGAATTTAGAATTGTCAAAAAACATTTGCGTAACTATATAATCTGCCCCTTTATCTACCTTTTCCTTTAAGCGTTTCATATCGGTTGTAAGAGATGGTGCTTCCAGGTGTTTCTCGGGATAACCGGCAACGCCAATACAAAAATCAGATTTGTGATCGGCCTCTACCACAT
>JAGXII010000085.1 GCA_024635735.1 Christiangramia sp.
AATCTCCGCCTCTAAAGTGAACGTGCATATCCCATAGGCCGGGCATTACAAATTGATTTTTAGCATCGAAGGTTTCCTTAGCCTCATAAGTTGAAATGCCACTCATATCTTCAACGAACCGGATAGTATCATTAGAAATAGCGATTAACTTATTCCTGAGAATATGGTTATTCTGTACATCCACAATACTCGCGTTTGTGATCAGGAGGTCATATTCTTTATCCTTTTTTTCATCGCAGGATATAAGTACAAGCAAAAATATTAGAAAGAGCAAAGATTGATATCGCATGTTTTTCTGTTTTGTAATGTTATTGATAGGCCATTCCAACATAGGCAACCCAGTGTGTAGGCTTGGAAGGAGCAGTGGTACCCATGCCCAGATCTTTCACTTTCAGGTGTTCATTGCGCAGGCTGGAACGGTATCCTATGCACTCTCCGTTGAGGTTCTCTCCGGAGGTAAGTCGATTTAACCTGTTGGCGAAAAGCAGGCCAAAAGGAACGGAATATCTTCCGCACCAGGTCCATTTATATTCTTTGTAATCATTATCCATAACGGTAAAATCATTAAAGAGCTCGATTTTGTCTTCGCTCAATTCTCCCTGAAGCGTTGAAGCTATGATCTCCTTATCTTTTTCATGAGCCTTGGCATTTCCTTCAGGAGTAGTGCCAAAAGGTGCAAGATCACTTCCTCCCCAGTCCTCACTTCCGTAATGGATAGCATCGTTGGAAATCACCACTGCAAGATCTTTTCCGTATTCAAGCTTGTTATCCTTCATAATTTGAGATAATGCTTTTGCCAGCATATCGGAATATCGCTGCATATCCTCAAATTTCATATAGGGCACCAGTACAGGAATAATCTTTATATCCTTATTCTGGTGCTGAAGAAAAGGAACTATCGCTTCAAGGGAATGTTCAAGTTGCATCATACTATTGTGCACCACATAGGCTTCTTTCTTGAGCTCATATACGAGTTCATCCCTTAGTGGAGATACTTCCACCTTTCCATAAGGTGCTTCCCAGCTTTTATAATCCCCGAAAATGAGTTTATCCTGAAGCTCATAATTTCTTGCACGATGTGCTACTCCTATCAACACAACGGTATTAGCTCTAATTCCTGCCAGGGTTTTTGTATATAAGCCGGCGGCATAAGAATAATCGTCATGCGGATTGATCACCGCCTTATAATTAGCGCTGGTTTCAGGTTTGTCCTGTGGGTCTATCCGTGAGATTATACTATCCATTTGCCAGGCGTGTTTTGCAAACCCAATGGAATCATGAAACTCCCTTACATTTTTAGTTTCTGACTCCTGTCCCAGGCTCAGAAATGGGATTAGGCTTAATAGGAATAGATAGTGTATTTTGATATAATTCATCATTAGTTGCAATCGATTTTAATGCTGAAACTTGTCTAAATTATCATTTTTAATTGAATTATTTACTGGCGGTGCAGGTTAAGGCATTGTTAAGCTAATTTTATGTTTGAGTTCTTTGGAATTATTTTATTTTGAGCAATTTTAATTTGATTAATATTGCAGCGAAATTGAAAAGTCTATTTACAAATCTTAGTTTTCAAACTTATAAGCTTTTAAAATGGCAAAGAAATTTAGTAGGATAGATCGTAACCGTCCTTATCTTAATATTCTTGATTTTTTAGTACAGGAAAAAACTTTCCTGGCTATTGTAATAATAGGGATAATCCTGGCTGGTATCCTCACCGGATATCCACGAGGAGCCATGTGGCTTGGATTTATGTTTGCTGCTTACGCCACCGTTGCAAACGACAGTATTCAGTCTTTAGGTACTTTTATTGAAAGTAATAAATCCCGAAAATGGTGGGTATTATGGCTTTTTGTGGGAGCTATTTTTCTCGCAACTGTCACGTTTAGCTGGGTTTATTTTGATGGAGATGTAACATATCAGAGATTGCTGAATCCTGACGGAACTTCAGATTATCCACATCCTGAAAATTTCAGTTTCTTTCAAATCATAGCGCCGCTTATCCTTTTGATACTTACGCGACTTCGCATGCCGGTATCTACCACATTTCTTATTTTAAGTGTTTTTAGTGCAGATACTTCGGGGATCACCTCTGTGGTATGGAAGAGCTGGACGGGATATATCCTGGCATTTATTTTATCATTTCTGGTATGGTATCTATCGTATAATTTCATAAAGAAATATTTTAAGAGCCGTAAAATTCATCGTAGCTGGACGATTGCCCAGTGGATAGTGAGTGGTTCTCTTTGGGCAGTTTGGGTTATGCAGGATGGTGCCAACATTGCCGTTTATTTACCAAGGCAACAGAATCTTTTTCAGTTTATAATTTTTGCCACCACGATCTTTTTAGGTCTGGGTCTTCTTTTTTACCTCAGGGGTGATAAGATTCAGAAAGTGGTAAGTGAAAAATCGAGAATTTCAGATATTCGTGCGGCAACACTTGTAGACCTCACTTATGTGGTATTATTAATCTATAAGCTTTTTATCAGTACAGTTCCTATGAGTACTACCTGGGTCTTTCTTGGTATAATAGGAGGTAGGGAGATCGCGATTAGTCTGGCGAGAACTAAAAAAGGTAAAAAACACCGTAAGAAAGCCGGTAAGATGATCTTTAAGGATTTTTCTTATGCTATGATAGGTTTATTTGTATCAGTTGCTCTGGCGGCGGCGGCAAATCCCGATATTCGTTCAGCAGTTCTTAATGCCATAGGATTATAAAAGCAGGCATCTTATTAAATAAAAATTCAAAATGCGTCTTTGTCGGGCGCATTTTTTATTTTTAGCTTAAAATAAACCCAATGAAGAAAATTATAAGCCTTTTTGGCCTTGCCCTAATGCTGTTTTCCTGTAATTCCGAAAAGGAAAAAGCAGATTTTTTAGTATTCAATGCAAAAGTTTATCAGGTAGACAGTACATTTTCTATAGCAGAAGCCTTTGTTGTTAAAGACGGAAAGTTTCTCGAAATAGGAAAATCTGCCGATTTAAAAGAAAAATATGAGGCCGCACAAAATATAGATGCGGAAGGAAAAGCGGTCTATCCCGGCTTTTTCGATGCCCACGCCCATTTTTATGGTTTGGGACTACAGCAACAAAAAGTAGATCTTACCGGAACACAAAGTTTTGAGGAAGTGGTTTCCAGAATTGTTGAATTTCAGAAAAAGAATAATCTTGATTATATCACTGGTCGCGGCTGGGATCAGAATGACTGGGAGGTTAAAGAATTTCCTGTTAAAGATACTCTTGACGAATTATTTCCGGATACTCCCGTAGCGATCACCAGAATTGACGGTCACGCGATGCTGGTGAATCAGGCTGCCCTCGATAAAGCGAATATCACTACAAAAACTAAATTTCAGGGCGGGGATATTGAGCAGAAAAATGGAAAACTTACCGGGATCATTGTGGATAATCCAATGGGATTGATCGTTGCAACTCAGCAGGCACCCGATTTCGAAGAACGTAAAAAGGCTTTTTTAAGCGCTCAGGAAATTTGTCTAAGCTATGGGCTGACTACGGTTGATGATGCCGGCCTTGACCGCAAGGTAATCGAAACCATCGATAGTCTTCAAAAAAGCGGGGATCTCAAAATCAGGGTATATGCGATGGTAGCAAATTCGCCTGAAAACCTTGATTATTATTTACCCAAGGGACCTTATGAAACCGAAAGATTAAATGTTCGTTCGGTAAAATTTTATGCTGATGGGGCACTTGGCTCAAGAGGAGCGGCATTAAAAAAGCCATATTCAGATAGGCCTGATCATTTTGGCGCCTTGCTTTCACCTATTTCTGATCTTAAATCTATAGCCGCACGTGTAGCAAAATCAGAATTTCAGTTAAATACTCATGCTATTGGTGACTCCGCGAATTACCTGGTGCTTAAAACCTATGATTCTTTGTTGAATTCCGATGAAGACCGGAGATGGAGAGTGGAGCATTCTCAGGTAATCGATCCTGAAGATTTTCATTATTTCAGTAAGAATATAATTCCTTCCGTACAGCCTACACATGCCACGAGTGATATGTACTGGGCAGAGGATCGCTTAGGTAAAGAACGCATCAAAGGCGCTTATGCCTATAAAAAACTACTTAATGAAGCAGGACTGGTAGCTTTGGGAACCGATTTCCCGGTTGAAAAAGTGAATCCTTTCCTTACTTTTTATGCTGCGGTAGACCGCCAGGATACCGATAATTATCCGGAAGGTGGTTTTATGAAAGACCAGGCATTAACCAGAGAAGAAACCCTAAAAGGAATGACTATCTGGGCGGCCTATTCTAATTTTAAAGAAAAGGAGAAGGGAAGCATAGAACCTGGAAAACTGGCAGATTTTATCATTCTTGATCGGGATATTATGGAAGTAGATATCGATAGTGTTCCTGATACCAAGGTAATCTCGACTTTCATTAATGGGGAGCAGGTATATAAAAATTAAACTCTCTATCTTTGCAGTCTATCAAAAAAATCAACGAAATGAACGACGGATTATATGCCAAATTTCATACTTCAAAAGGAGAGATCCTTGTGGAGCTGGAATATGAAAAAACCCCGGGAACGGTAGGTAACTTTGTAGGTCTTGCCGAAGGAGAAATAGAAAATGAACCAAAAGCTAAAGGAGAACCTTACTACGACGGGCTAAAATTTCACCGCGTAATTCCTGATTTTATGATCCAGGGTGGCGATCCGCAGGGCACAGGTGCCGGTGGACCGGGTTATAATTTTGATGATGAAATTCATCCGGATCTAAAACACGATGCTCCGGGTAAACTTTCTATGGCCAATGCCGGACCGGGAACTAACGGAAGCCAGTTTTTTATTACCCATGTGCAAACACCATGGTTAGATGGAAAACACACGGTTTTTGGAAGTGTAGTGGAAGGTCAGGAGATCGTAGAAAAAATTCAGCAGGGTGATAAGATAGAAAAGCTGGAGATCCTTCGTGAAGGAGAAACGGCTGAAAAATTTAATGCTGCAGAGGCTTTTTCAGAATTTAATGCTAAAAAAGCCATGCTCGAAGCCGAAGAAAAGAAAAAAGCCAAAGAAGAACTGGATAAACTGGCTGCAGGTTTCGAAAAAACCGATAGCGGACTTCGCTACAAGATCATTCAGAAAGGTGACGGGAAACAGGCAGAAAAAGGAAAGAATGTTTCGGTACATTACAAAGGTCAGCTGGCCGATGGTACTGTTTTTGATTCGTCTTATAAAAGAAATAAACCTTTGGAATTTCCGGTGGGAGTAGGCCATGTGATCCCGGGTTGGGATGAAGGTATTCAGCTCCTTCAGGTTGGAGATAAGGCACGTATGGTGATTCCATCAAATCTGGCGTATGGCGAAAGAGGAGCAGGCGGAGTGATACCTCCAAATGCGGTTCTTGTGTTTGATGTGGAACTTATGGACGTGAAATAATTTTAGAATTTCATTATAGAAAAACGCGCTGATTTCAGCACGTTTTTCTATTTTTAAGAATGACATCAAAAGATATTGAAAGATTAAAATTCCCTATTGGAAAATTTAAATTTCCTGAGGAGGTTTCCCCATCTAATATGGAAACCTGGATAAATGATATTGAAGCATTGCCAAAAAATCTAATCGACCTGGTTGAGCCTCTCAGTGAAAGTCAACTTGAAACTTCATACCGCCCTGATGGCTGGAAAGTGAGACAGCTGGTGCATCATATTGCAGACAGCCATACGCATGCTTTTATTAGATTTAAATGGACTCTAACTGAAGATACTCCAACCATCAAGGCCTATGATCAAAATCGGTTTGCTGAAATGGCCGACAGCGTTTCTGCACCCGTAAGCATTTCGCTGGATTACCTTAAGGCCTTGCATTCTAAATGGGTCTTTCTTCTAAAAAATATGAAGCGCGAAGATTTTGATAAATGTTTTATGCACCCTGAAACCGGGAAAGAGGTAAGCCTGCTTTTTTGCCTGGGAATGTATGCCTGGCACGGATATCATCATTATGCGCATATCGCGAATCTGGCAAAAGAAAAAGGCTGGTAAAACACCAGCCTTTTTTACAGTAATATTAATTAATTTATTTTTTTAGTTCCGGTTGAGGGGTCATTCTAAGATATGGTTTTATCTCTTTATAACCTTTAGGGAACATTTTATCGGCTTCTTCATTGGTTACCGAAGGGCTTATAACTACATCTTCTCCGTTTTTCCAATTGGCAGGAGTAGCTACTTTATTATAGGCAGTAAGCTGCAGGGAATCGATAACTCTAAGCAGTTCCTCAAAATTTCTTCCTGTACTGGCAGGATAAGTAATCATTAACTTAATGGTTTTATCCGGGCCAACTACGTATACAGATCTAACTGTAAGCGTATCATCGGCTTTTGGGTGAATCATTCCATATAGGTTTGAAACCTTTCGGTCTTCATCTGCTATAATTGGGAAATTCACATTTGTATGTTGAGTTTCATTGATATCCTTAATCCAGCCTTTGTGAGATTCAAGGCCGTCTACACTCAGGGCCATGACTTTTACATTGCGCTTTTCAAATTTATCTTTGTATTTGGCTACCGTTCCAAGTTCTGTGGTACAAACTGGTGTATAATCGGCTGGATGGGAAAATAGTATTCCCCAGCTGTCTCCCAGATAGTCATAAAAATTCATCTTTCCTTCCGAAGTTTCGGCATCAAAGTTTGGGGCTTTGTCTCCTAATTTCAACTCACTCATCTTGTTATTATTTAAATTAATATTGGTTTATAATTCCTATTAAATCTATAGGATTATAAAATTAAGAAATAAGAACTCAACGAAATTTAATATTGGGTTAAATTATTATTTCCATTTTATATTACAGCCAATGCTTGGTTTTTGGTTTTCTGAAACCTTACGGTTATTCAAAATCGCATCCATGGCTTCCCGAAGATCTCTTCCGGAAGGATGGATTCCGTTGCCAGGCCTGCTGTCGTCCAGCTGTCCGCGATAGACCAGCTTTAGTTCATCATTAAAAAGAAAAAAATCGGGGGTGCAGGCAGCGTCATACGCTTTGGCTATTTCCTGGGTGCCATCAAATAAATAAGGGAATGAATACTGGTATTTCATGGCATTTTCCTTCATTCTGGCAGGATTATCTTCAGGATAATTTTCAATGTCATTACTCATAATCCCTACAAATCCAAAATCCAGTGGTCTGTAATCGTTAGCCAGTCTTACTATTTCTTCATTAATATGTTTTACAAACGGACAGTGGTTACAGATAAACATAACAAGAGTTCCTCTTTCTCCTTTTACGTCATCCAGAGTTGTGAGATGATCAGTTATTGTATCCATTAATTTGAAATCGGGAGCCCTGGTTCCTAACTCTAACATCTTCGAAGCTGTGCGTGCCATCTTTTTTCTATAAAATTAATTATTTAATGACGAATATTATCTATTTTGACCATCTAAAAGCTACCTATGAATGAGATAAACTGGAAAGATTTTGAAAAAATAGAAATGCGGGTTGGAACCATTGTTTCGGCAGAAGTATTTCCCGAAGCTAAAAAGCCTGCCTATAAATTAAGCATCGATTTCGGGGAGGAGATAGGAGTATTAAAATCCTCTGCGCAGATCACGAGGCGATATACTCATGAAGAGCTACCTGGAAGACAGATAGTTGGCGTGGTTAATTTGCCCGTTAAGAAGATAGCAGGTTTTAAAAGTGAATGCCTTGTTTTGGGTGTAATGGGAGATAATCAGGATGTGGTTTTACTTTCTCCCGGACAAAAGGTTCCAAACGGATTAAAGATAGGCTAATTACATACCTTCTTTAAATTTTCTATGTTCCTCCAGTAAATTCTTGATGTCTTTATTGTGTCCATACAATACCATGATCTCATCTTTATACAAAACGGTGTCGGCTCTTGCGATTCCCTGTACGGCAGCGCTCTCTGTAAAGGCCCCCAGATCATTTTTTGTCCTGGAAACCTTCATGGTGGTTAAAACAAGAAGATTGAATTGCTTTTTTAAATCGAGATCCTTAATGGTTTTTTCGTGATATTCTTTCGGGATTTTGGTTTCCACAATACTAAAATCACTGTCCAGTTCAAAACTGTCTACCACACCTTCAAGATTGAGGCGTTGAGCCCAGCGGTCGGCGGTTTCTTTTTCGGGATGAATAATTTCTTCAATTCCCATAGCCTCCAGCACCATTCTTTGT
>JAGXII010000086.1 GCA_024635735.1 Christiangramia sp.
GCTTCGGCCAGATCATTATTCATTTTCCAGTTTCCGGCGACTATATTTTTTCTCATGAATTTTAAATTTGGTTGAATAGTTATTTTTCGAATATTATTAATTCGTCATTATAACAAATATAAATAAAGGAGGACGGATTAACTCTTAAACCCAAGCTAAACCTTACCGAATTAAGAAGTTTTCAATAATCTGGCGTAATTATTTATAATTCAATATCAGAAGCATCAAACCAGTGCACCTTCTGGGTAATAGTTCCATTATTTAAGGTGAGAATCCCAGGATTTGAGCGCACTATCGTTTTAAGGGCAGTTTCATCTGTCTGATAAAAAGGGAAATTCAGGTTAAATTCTTTCTTTAATTTATTCTGAAGTTCATTTCCAGACGCTGTGAGTCCAAGAACCATATAGCCTTTATCTTTGGCCTCTTCACTAAGTCCTTTTATGGCTTTATACCCTTCCATTTCAGTAGAACGAAGATTATAGGCAATTACCAAAAACACTTTTGGAGCAGCAAGAACTTCCTGTGTAATATCACCTTCTTCTCCTTCTATTACAAAATCATGGATTGGCGGGATTTCATTTTCACCTTCCTGAGAAGTTTCCACTCCAAGGAATTCACCATCTACCTGAGGATATGCCCCATTATTTTTGATTAGCTTTTCTTCTCCATCCACCTTAAATTTCCAGCTATAAGTAACTTCAGCTTTTCTGGCTTCTTCAGGAAGTTTCATTTTTTCAGAAATATTGTTTCCTATTTTATAAGGCCTGAAATCAAAAAGCGGAAGATGCATCAAAACATAATAGCAAAAAGCGAAACAAGCTATGAACGAGGCAAAAATGATCCATCGATGAGAAGCCTGGGCTAAAACCGGCTTGATATATTTACGGTTAAAAAATAAAATCAGAATCAGTAATAAGAGTATAACATCTTTATAAAAAGACTCCCAGGGCGTTAAAGGAATGGCATCCCCGAAGCAGCCACAATCGGTTACCTTATTGTAATAAGCCGAATAAAAAGTTAGAAACGTAAAAAAGAGAATCATAAGCAACAGACACCAGGAGGTGAATTTGGGTGCATACCCTATGAGTAGCATAATTCCCAGCACTAATTCAAAGATTACAATCACTATCGCAATAATCAATGCAAATGGAATTAGAAACTGAATATCCAGTACCTGTTCGCTAAAATATTCCTGCAGCTTATAAGAAAAACCAACCGGGTCATTAAGTTTTATAAATCCTGAAAAAATAAAGAGAATTCCTACCAGAACCCTGGCGATACCTACAATTGCTTTCATATCTATATTTTATGCTTTCTTTGTTTCTTCGGCTTCCTGAAAATGAATCATTGCAAATACCGAATAATTAATCATATCCTGGTAATTCGCATCTATACCTTCACTTACCAGTGTTTTGCCCTGATTGTCTTCAATTTGTTTTACCCTTAATAATTTCTGAATTATAAGATCTGTCAGAGAACTTATCCGCATATCGCGCCAGGCTTCCCCGTAATCATGATTCTTATCCATCATAAGCTGTTTGGTTTCGGCAATTTTTTCATCATAAAGACCTATGGCTTCTTCGGGATTTAGATCAGGCTGATCTGCAATACCTTTTTCCAGCTGAATTAGAGCCATTACCGAGTAATTGATAACTCCAATAAATTCAGACTTTTCGTCCTCATCTACTTTCCTTACGGAGTTTTCCTGTAATTTTCTTATTCGCTGAGCTTTAATAAAGATTTGATCAGTAAGGGATGGCAGCCTTAAAATTCTCCAGGCACAGCCATAATCTTTCATTTTATTAAGAAACAAACTACGGCAAACGTCAACCACCGCGTCGTATTGTTTTGAGGTATTCTGCATGAAGTAGATCTAATTTGCGTAAATTTCGGGCAAATATTTTAGATAGTCAAAGTTATTTCTCCTACTGATACAAACCTCAATTTTACTATGTTGATTAACTGTAAAGGAAATTTAATAGATCTTTCCACGCCAAAAGTAATGGGAATTATTAATATTACCCCCGATTCTTTTTACAGCGGTAGCCGTAAGAATTCTGAAAATGATATTTTGACAACGGCCGAAAAAATGCTGAGTGAGGGCGCTACTTTTTTAGATGTTGGAGCCTATAGTAGCCGACCCGGAGCTCAGGATATTTCTGCAAAAGAAGAATTGGAAAGACTCATTCCTGCTTTAGAAATAATATTAAAACAATATCCTGATGTAATACTTTCAATAGACACCTTCAGGGCAAAAGTAGCTGGTGAAGCTATTAAAACCGGGGCAGCGATCATTAATGATATCTCAGCCGGGAAATTTGATGAAGATATGCTATCGGTAATTACCAAATACCAGGTACCGTTTATTATGATGCATATGAAGGGCACACCTCAAACGATGAAAGATCTTAATCAATATGAAAATCTTTTAAGAGATATTTTATCTTATTTTTCAGAAAGAATTAAGGCAGCCAGAGAGGCTGGCATAAATGATATTATCATCGATCCGGGCTTTGGATTTGCAAAGAATATCGATCAGAATTTTGAATTACTTTCGAAATTAAAACTTTTCAAAAACCTTAACCTCCCAGTATTAACGGGGCTTTCAAGAAAAAGTATGATCTGGAAGAAACTGAATATTTCGGCGCAGGAAGCGCTTAACGGAACTAGTGTTTTAAATACTGTTGCATTGATGAATGGAGCAAATATCCTGAGGGTTCATGATGTAAAGGAGGCAATGGAATGCATCAAATTAACTCAGGAATTGATAAACTAATTTTAGATTTTCTATTTTTACATAAAACCCCTGCGATTTGGACATCATAGATCTTCGAATTCTCGATATCCTCGACATTGTTTTTGTAGCCTTCCTTTTGTACTATATCTATAAACTGGTACGGGGAACTGCTGCAGTTAATATATTCATCGGGATAGTCGTAATTTATCTGGCATTCCTGTTAACCCAATTACTGCAAATGGAACTTCTTAGTAGTGTCCTGGGTGAATTTATCGGGGTAGGCGTTTTTGCTCTTATCGTCGTTTTTCAGCAGGAAATAAGAAAATTTCTTCTTATGATTGGTTCTACAAATTTTACTCAACAGGGACGATTTTTCAAAAGTTTCAAATTTAATCGTGACGACATTGAATCGAATACTAATATTGATGCAATAGTAAATTCCTGCGAATCCATGGGTAAGACATATACAGGAGCACTGATGGTAATTCAGAAAAGTAATAAACTGGATTTTATTAAGAATACTGGAGATAAAATGAGGATTGAGCTTAACCAGCCCATAATTGAATCTATTTTTTTTAAAAATAGTCCGCTTCATGATGGTGCAATGATCATTGAGGAAAATAAAATTACCGCTACGCGTGTAATTCTGCCTGTTTCCAATGACCGATCAATCCCGCTAAGATTTGGATTAAGACACAGAGCTGCTGTTGGAATCACTGAGAAAACAGATGCTTTGGCACTTGTTGTTAGTGAAGAAACAGGTCAAACTTCTTATATAAAAGACGGACAGTTTGTGATGTTTGAAACTATGGAGGAGTTATCTGAAAAAATTAAAGAAGATTTGAATTAATTAAAGAGCCTCCTCAGCCTTAAACTGAACTTCATACAACTTCCTATAATACCCACCGGTCTTTTGAAGTAATTCTTTATGATTACCTATCTCTACGATCTCCCCCTGATCCATTACTATAATTTTATCTGCTTTTTTTATGGTAGCTAATCTGTGAGCTATCACAATCGATGTGCGGCCTTGCGTAATTTTATCAGTGGCATCCTGAATGAGCTGTTCACTATAGGAGTCTACCGAGGAAGTTGCCTCATCCAGAACAAGAATACTTGGATTACTTACGTATGCCCTTAAGAAAGAAATCAACTGCCTTTGACCGGAAGAGAGCATCGCTCCTCTTTCCTTTACGTTGTAATAATAGCCATTAGGCAAAGAGCTAATAAAATTATGAATTCCTATTTGTTTAGCAGCATCTATTACATCTTCATCAGTAATATCAGGATCATCCAGATTGATATTGTTCATAATCGTATCTGCAAAAAGAAAAACGTTTTGCAGCACCACCGCTATTTCAGATCTTAAGGATTTAAGTGTAATGTCTTTAATGTTAGTCCCATCAACACAAATGGTCCCGCTATCAATTTCATAAAACCGACTAAGAAGATTTATAATAGTAGATTTACCTGCTCCGGTAGCCCCGACAATAGCTACGGTTTCACCAGAATTTACTTTAAAGGAAATACCCTTAAGCACTTCTTCGTCTTCAATGTAGCTGAAGTGTACATTTTTGAATTCAATTTCACCTTTAAGATCTGTAACTTCAAGCTGACCTTTATCTTCAATACTGGCCTCGGTATCCAGAATTCCGAAAACTCTGTTCGCTGCAACCATTCCCATTTGAAGGGTATTAAATTTATCAGCTATTTGTCTCAAAGGCCTGAAAAGCATCTGGGATAATTCAATAAAAGCAATAATAACACCCAATGACATTTCATCCCCGGCCAGAACTTTTAATCCTCCGAACCACACTATGAGGCCAATGGTAATAGATGTAGACATTTCAGCAATAGGAAAGAAAATGGAGTTATACCATACCGTTTTCACCCATGCTTTTCTATGCTTATCATTGATCTTTTGAAAATTGGCATATTCTATCTTCTCCCGGGTAAAAAGCTGAACGATTTTCATACCGGTAATTCTTTCCTGAACAAAAGTATTGAGATTGGCTACCTGCGTACGAACCTCTTCAAAGGCAAGTTTCATTTTCTTCTGAAAAACCCTTGTGGCGTAGAGAATAAATGGAAGTACAGTTAAAACCAACAAGGTGAGTTCCCAGCTTTTATAGAACATGACCCCAAGTACCACAAGCATTTTTAACAGATCGCTAATGATCATAAAAAGCCCCTGACTGAATATACTCGAGATAGTTTCAATATCACTTACAGCCCGTGTTACAAGTCGGCCAACAGCAGATTTATCGTAATAATTCATTTTAAAGCCAAGCATATGCTTAAAAAGCTTCACACGAATATCTCTTACTACTTCCTGCCCGAGCCAGTTCGCGTAATAGATAAAACAGAATTGAAAAATAACTTCCAGGACCAAAACTCCCAGCATGAGACTTACATAATAGATAAGGCTATCAAAGTCTGCAGGGATTAAGCCTTGATCAACCGTCTCCTGAAGAAGAATGGGTCTTAAAACAGCAAAAAGAGAAACAAGAACAGCAGCTACTGCTACAAAATAAAAGATTCGCTTATAGGGATTAGTGTATTTAAGCAACCGCTTAAATAAATCCATATCAAAAGCATTTCCAGTTTTTGAAGCCATCTAGTTTAATCTAATATTTTCAGGATATTCAATCCTGGTTAAGTATAATCCGTGTGCCGGCACCGAAGCGCCTGCCTCTCCCCTGTCTTCACTTTTAATCACCTCATGAATATGAGCAACAGGATATTTATTTTGTCCAATTTCAACCAATGTTCCAACGATCGCACGAACCATATTCCTAAGGAATCTGTCGGCAGTAATATAAAAAACCAACTTGCGGCCCTCAATTTTCCATTCTGCATGGTCAATTCTGCAATTGTATGTTCTTACATCGGTCCTGCTTTTTGAAAAGCATTTAAAATTAGAATATTCTTTTAAAGCTTTACCCGCCTGATTCATTTTATCTACGTCCAGCTTTTTTTTAAGCAACCAGGAGTAATCAAAACTAAAAGCATCCTTTTCCTGGATGATATGATATTCATAGCTCCTGCTTAGAGCATCAAATCTTGTATGAACATTCTCATTTACAGGAAAAATTTCTGCAATGGCAATATCCTTTGGAAGCATTGAATTCAATTTATATTGAAGCTCCAACACATCCAAAGCCGTTTCAGAATCAAAATGGGCAAACATTTGTTTTGCATGAACACCGGCATCGGTTCTCCCCGCCGCAACCACTTCTATAGATGTTCTTAAGACCTTGCTTAAACGATCTTCCAGAACCTCCTGAACGCTTATGGAATTAGGCTGATTTTGCCATCCATGATAGGCTTTTCCGAAATATGAGAGTTCTATAAAATACCTCAAGCGCCGCTTTATTTTTATATTAGCGAAATGCAAAGATAAGGCAATTATCAGAAGGAAAAGGGCTTTAAGCTGCCATCCTTTGTTAAACCAAGATTAAAAAAACAAGTATTTTGAAAAAGATTTTACTTCTAAGTGACACTCATGGACATATAGATGACCGGATTTTGCATTACGCTGGCGAAGCCGATGAAATCTGGCATGCCGGGGATATTGGAAGTCTCACCGTAACTGATAAACTAAAAACCAAAAACCCTATAATAGCAGTATACGGAAATATTGATAATGCCACCATAAGAAAAGAATTTCCATTAAATCAAAGATTTTTCTGCGAGGAAGTAGAAGTCTGGATTACCCATATTGGTGGTTACC
>JAGXII010000009.1 GCA_024635735.1 Christiangramia sp.
AGATGTGTATAAGAGACAGGATGAGACTGTTTTAGGTGGTACGGTTACAACTCCAAAAGGAAAAGAAATTGACGCTGACGCCGAAAATGAACCGCTTTCTGATGAATTCTACTTTATCGTCGCTGAAAAATGTACCGAGTGTAAAGGGTTCCATGATGAACCTCAATGTGCTTCGGTTTGTCCGGTAGACTGCTGTGTTCCCGATGAAGATCATCGTGAAACCGAAGAAGAGCTTCTTGAAAAGAAAGCCTGGCTTCACGGATAATAACTGATATACTAATATAAATATGGAGTAATGACTAAGGAATTCCCTAAGCTCATTTGTGATGCCAATGAGGCAGTTGCAAGAGTAGCACACAAAACAAATGAAGTCTGCGCAATATATCCAATAACCCCGGCTTCTCCAATGGGAGAACACGTAGATGTATTTAGTTCAAAAGGAAAGAAAAATATCTGGAACAATGTTCCAAGAATAGTTGAAATGCAGAGTGAAGGAGGCGCTGCCGGCGCCGTTCACGGATCGCTGCAAGCTGGAGCTCTTACGACTACCTTCACGGCATCACAGGGGTTATTGCTTATGATTCCTAATATGTATAAGATAGCCGGGGAATTGTTGCCTTCAGTCATTCATGTGGCAGCCAGGAACATTGCCACGCATGCGCTTTCTATTTTCGGAGATCATTCTGATGTTATGGCGGCCCGCCAAACCGGGTTTGCGATGTTGTTTGGCGGATCGGTTCAGGAGGCCCAGGATTTTGCGCTGATATCTCAGGTCGCAACTTTAAATTCCCGGATTCCTTTCTTGAATATATTTGACGGTTTCCGGACTTCACATGAGATTTCAAAGATCGATGGGATTCCTGATGAAATCATTAAAGCGATGATGCCTGAAGACAGGATCATGGAGCATAAAAAACGCTCTCTGGATCCAGATTCTCCAGTGATTCGCGGTACTTCTCAAAACCCGGATGTTTTTTTCCAGGCACGGGAAGCGGCTAATTTGCATTATCAAAAAGTTCCCGGAATCGTTCAGGAAGTGATGGATGAGTTCTACCAGCATACCGGCAGGCGTTACAACCTGTTCGATTATATGGGGCATCCGGAAGCTGAAAGAGTTATTGTTATTATGGGTTCCGGGGAAGGAGCTGTTAAAGAGACCGTAGATACGCTGCTGAATTCTGATGAAAAGGTAGGTGTTCTTTTCGTTCGTTTATACAGGCCTTTCTCAATTGAATATTTCATCGATAAACTACCAAAAACAGTTAAAAAGATAGCTGTTCTAGACCGTACCAAAGAACCAGGGAGCACAGGTGATCCTCTTTATCTGGATGTGGTCACTGCTTTTGCCGAAAGTGACAGGGAATCTCCTGTTATCATTGGAGGCCGCTATGGTTTGTCTTCTAAAGAATTCAATCCGGCTATGGTTAAAGGGATCTTTGATGAACTGGAAAAACCAAAACCTAAGAATCACTTTACTATTGGTATAAATGATGACGTGACTCACACCAGTTTGCTTTACAATCCCGTGTTCAAGACTAAAAAGACCACTTTTAACTGTATGTTCTATGGTCTGGGCTCTGATGGTACAGTTGGTGCCAACAAGAACTCAATCAAGATCATTGGAGAGACTACCGATAATTATGTACAGGGATATTTTGTTTACGACTCTAAAAAGGCCGGAGCACAAACCGTTTCCCACCTCCGTTTCGGACCGGAACCTATTTATTCCAGTTATCTCATAAATACAGCCGATTTTCTAGCCTGCCATCAGTTCAATTTTATTGAGAAATATGATATTCTGAAAAAGATCAAAAAGGGAGGAACCTTCCTTTTGAACGCTCCTTTTTCAAATGAGGAGATCTGGGATCAACTTCCGCAAAAAATGCAGGAAGAAATTGTAGAAAACGAACTTGAATTCTACGTGGTAGATGCTACCAGAGTGGCTCATGAAGCAAAGCTTGGTAAGCGAACTAACACAGTACTTCAAACCTGTTTCTTTGCAATTTCAGGTGTGCTTCCAAAAGATGAAGCCATTAAGAAGATCAAAGATGCGATTGTAAAATCTTACTCTCATAAGGGAGAAAAGATCGTCAAGATGAATTTCAACGCGGTAGACAAATCTCTGGAAAATCTTCAGAAAGTTGAATATCCTAAAAAAGTTACCAGTGACCGCCCACTCAAACCAATGATGACCGGCGAAGCCGATCCTTTCGTGAAAGATGTGCTTGGTAAGATACTTTCAGGTTATGGAGATGAACTTCCCGTTAGTGCCTTTCCAGTTGATGGTACTTTCCCAACCGGTACCACTCAATATGAAAAACGCGGAATTGCCGATTATATTCCTGTATGGGAAGGAGAGGACCTTTGTACACAATGTAACAAGTGTATCGCGATTTGTCCGCATGCCGCTATAAGGGCTAAAGTGGTTCCTACTGAAGATCTCGCCGATGCTCCCGACTCTCTGAAAGCAGTTCCTGCCAAAGGACGTCCGTTTACCAGTGCTACCGATTCGTATGTGCTTCAGGTTTCTCCTGAAGACTGTACCGGTTGTGATTTATGTGTAGCCGTTTGTCCTGCCGAAAGTAAGGAGATTGAGAACTTCAAGGCCATTAATATGCGGAACAAACTTGATGTTGCCGAAAAAGAAAATAAGAACTGGGATTACTTTGTAAACCTGCCTTATTACGATCGTACCGAATTGCAGATCACAAACATAAAAGGATCACAATTCCTTGAACCATTGTTCGAATTTTCAGGAGCCTGCTCCGGATGTGGGGAAACGCCTTATATCAAGATGCTTACCCAGCTTTATGGAGACAGTATCTTAATTGCGAACGCGACCGGTTGCTCCTCTATTTATGGAGGGAACCTGCCAACCACGCCATACAAAAAGAATGCTCTGGGACAGGGACCTGCGTGGGCGAACTCTTTATTTGAAGATAATGCCGAGTTTGGCTTTGGAATGAGACTGGCGCTTACCAAGAAAGAAGAAATCGCCATAGACCTCCTGAAATCTATCGAAGGTCAGGTAGGAAGTGAGCTTGTTGAAGCTATTCTTGCAAATCCTGAAGAAAATGAAATTCAGAAAAAAGAAAAGCTGGCGAATATTGAAATGCTGAAAGCTATTCTAAAGACTATCGATAGTGATGAAGCCAGAAAGCTTAATGAACTCAGTCAATATCTACGCAAAAAAGCAGTCTGGATACTCGGTGGTGATGGCTGGGCTTACGATATTGGTTACGGTGGAGTAGACCACGTACTGGCTTCCGGAGAGAATATCAATATTTTGGTGATGGATACCGAAGTGTATTCCAATACCGGCGGGCAAATGTCTAAAGCAACTCCGCTTGGAGCAAGTGCAAAATTCGCAGTTTCCGGTAAACGAACCTCTAAGAAAAGCCTTGCGCTACAGGCAGTATCCTATCAGAATGTTTATGTAGCCCAGGTGGCTATAGGCGCTAAGGATTTGCAAACACTTAAGGCGATAGAAGAAGCGATGGCATATCCCGGTCCTTCAATCATCATTGCTTATTCTCACTGTGGAGAACACGGTTATGATCTTAAATTTGGAGCTTCTCAGCAGGAAAAAGCTGTAGATTCTGGTTACTGGCCATTGTTCAGGTTTAATCCGGCGCAGCCAAAAGGCAAACGATTTAAACTGGATTCAAAACCACCACAAATACCCGTCAAAGATTTTATGTACAATGAGACCCGCTTTACCCGGGTGGCAAAAGACAATGCCGAAGTGGGTGAAGCCTTACTGAAACAGGCCCAGGAAGAAGTTGAAGTGAAATGGGAAAGACTGGAACTTTTCAGAGATATGTAAATACCAACAACCTTTAATCAATTTAAATACGTTTTTAGTTATATGTTCAGAACGTCTTAATTCAGAAGTATAACTAGAAACGTATTTTTTTAATCTAAAACTTTCTGATTATGGAAACTAAAGCCAGAGTCTTATTTGAAGAAGCCCAAAAAAAAATAGAACAGGCAAATGATGAGTTATTTAAGCCTGAAGAAGATGTAGTATCTTATTTAGTGTGTAAAAATGCGCAAATTGCTATAGAAAACTACTTAAAGGGATATCTCTTTAAAAACGGGATAGATCCATCCAGTTACAAAACTATAGATAGTCTTTATCAGGAATGTAAAAGCCTGAATAAGAATTTTGAAAAAGTTGACTTATCTAATTTCACATGCAAATATGAACAACATACTACAAGGGATTGTAATGAAATTTCAAAAGTGGGTGATTGTTTTGAAATCGCTGCAAAAGTAGACGACTTTTTCAGACAGCAGAAAATTATTTCCTGAGCCCTACTTTCTTCAGCTTTTATCTAATATGAAATCTGCAGCCAGTTGAGCATGTAATTGCGTGGTAGCTATTAATGGAAATTTAGCTGTTTCCTGATCAAGAAGTAAAGGGAGTTCGGTACAGCCAAGAATTACTCCATCAGCACCTCGTTTTTTAAATAATTCGATCTGTTCCAGGTAGAAATTTTCAGCTTCATCTGTAAACTTGCCCTGTGTAAGTTCTTTTGAAACAAAATAATGAGATCTTAGGATATCATTGCTCTTAGGGGTTAATATTTCTATATCGAAGTTCTCTTTCAAATAATCCGGTATAAAATTTCCGGTTACCGTGGGTTTATTCCCGAGTAAGCCTAATTTTTTTAAGCCCTGTCTTTTGGCTTCCTTTCCAATAGCTTCGCCTATATGAAGTACCGGAATACCAAGTTTTGGCTGGATGTATGAATAGGTCATATGAGGAGTGTTAGCACAGATCAAAATAGCTTCAGCGCCGGCCTGTTCCAGCTTTTTTGAGACTTCCAGATATTTTGCATTTATCTTATCACGATCCTGTTCTCTCATCAATTCGATATTGATACTATAAATGATTAGTTCTGGGTTGCCCTGTGTACCAATTTTTTCACCTACCAGTTCATTGATTAATCTGTAATATTCTATAGTGGAGTGCCAGGATGTTCCTCCTATCATACCAAGAGTTCTCATAATTAAGGATTTTAGTTTTATTCAATGAAATTAAGACTTAATTAGAGTTTTGACTGCAACCATTGTTACCCAAAAAAGAAAAAAGGTGATAGTCTATAAACTATCACCTTTTTATCTTCAATCAACTAATTTATTATCTACTACTTTTCAGGTTTTTCCTGAATATTGCAGCCACCGTTACCACAATTGCCGCCGGCACATCCAAAGGCAAACAACCCCATGGAGGACATATACACTCCAAGCAGAATACCAAGCCACTGGTTGGCATAAATTGCCTGAGTCATTATTAAAAGACCTATGATGAGATAAACTACTCGCATTATGGTCCAGCCTTTTAGCAACCTGTCTTTAATCATGATACTTTTGCATTAAGATTTCTCCAAGAGCCTCCATTGTATACCTGGGTGTATCCATGGGACTTTAAAATGCTCTTAGCATTTGAGCTTCTCATTCCCGATGCACAACAGGTAATTATAGGCTGATTTTTTTTCTTCAGTTTAGCAAGATTGTTAGTCAGGCTATTTAAAGGAATATTTTTAGAACCTTTTATATGCCCGCCTGAATATTCATTTTTGGTTCGAACATCCAGAATAATTCCGTCATTTTTTAATAATTGCGAATAATCTGGTTTTGGTTCAGGAGTAAATAATTTCTTTAAGAATTCAAGCATAGGTTATATAGATTTTAAATAATTAATATCAAGCCAGGAACCACCATTTATACAATCAATATTCTGCTCCTTTAAGTATCTCTCTACTTTCTGGCTTCTCATTCCCGATGCACAGCAAAGAATTAGTGGCCCCGGTAGTTCTCTTAACTCCTCAAGTCTGTTTGAGACCTCAGTGAGTGGAATATTCTTAGATCCATCTACAAATCCTGAGCTATATTCATGCGAGCTTCTCACATCTATGATGGTTCCCTTATTTTCTCTTATCAATTTTTCTGTTTCCATAGTATTATTTTCAGAATTATTAGGCAAAAATAAATCTCCATGCTTTTATGCACAGTGACTTATGTTACAAACGCCTTCAGAATTAGGTCCCGGAAATTTTAAAATAATCAAGGATTGAAAGATCAATCTTTGATTATTTCTCATTGGTTATTCCAAACTTCTTTAATATATCCTCCATCAAACACCATCTTGTTATTGAAGATTGAAGCAGGTTTGCGCCCACAAAGGCCGTAAACCAAAGCCAGTTAATATTTACGTATATGGCGAGTATAACGCTTATAAGGATAAATGTTCCGGCTACGCCGCGTACTATTCTGTTTCTCATGATAATTGAATTTTAATTATATATGTCTTTCAATAGGTAATACAATGGCCCTAACCGGATTATCGGTCTCGAGTTGTTTGTTGTATTCCTCTATCAGCTTAAAAAAGCCGTTTATTTTTTCATCTTCAGTAAAGCTGAAGAACATAAGTGATTCATTCGCCCCTTTTTTACCTGGAAACCAGCTTTGGGTGGCGATCAGGGAATTCTTGTAACCTTCAATTTCTGAACTGCTGAAGGCTTCAATATGTGATTCCCGGAAAAGTTTCAAAATGTCTTTTTGAAATTCTGAAACCGAAGTAACAATTAATAATTTCATAATTTAATGGTTTTTTACTACCGGCAACCTGAAACATATGCCGGTAGCTTTGATTTTATTTATGATTTTTATTTTCTATCATATAGTAAACCAGTGGTACAACCAACAGTGTAAGCACCGTAGAAGCTATGGTTCCTCCCATAAGCGAGATCGCCAGTCCCTGGAAAATTGGATCGAAGAGGATCACAAAAGCTCCAATCACCACCGTACCTGCAGTAAGCAGAATAGGAGTGGTCCTTACCGCTCCGGCTTCTATCACGGCCTGTTTCAGCGGTATTCCTTCTTCCACCCTCAGGTTTACAAAGTCAATGAGCAGTACCGAGTTCCGGACCATAATACCCGCGAGGGCAATCATTCCAATAAAGGAAGTCGCTGTAAAGAAAGCTCCCAATAACCAGTGGCCAAATACGATCCCTACAAGGGAAAGCGGGATAGCTACCATCATTACAATTGGCGCTTTAAAGTTCTGGAACCAGCCTACAATAAGAATATAGATTATAATGATCACTCCAAGGAAGGCAATTCCCAGATCTCTGAAAACCTCCAGCGTGATCTGCCATTCACCGTCCCATTTGACTGTATAGTGATCCTCATACTTAGGTTGATCTATATAAAGCTCGTTCATAGTATAACCTTCCGGAAGTTGTATCTCCTTGAGTTTCTCTTCCATTCCCAGGATAGCATACACCGGACTTTCCAGCTTACCAGCCATATCAGCCAGAACATATACCACACGTTTCTGATTCTTTCTGTAAATGTTCTTTTCTCTTACATCCTTTTCCACTTTTACCAGATCGCCTATGGAAACCATCTGACCATTTTGAGATTTGATCTGAATCTGAGAAATATCATTAATAGTAGACTTTTCATTTTCGTCTAATGCAAGGACAATTCCCACTTGTTCTGCCGCATCCTCATCATAAAGTTGAGTTACGGCATTATTCCCAAGAGCAGTATTCAGGGTGTAGACTATTTGTTTTGGAGCAATCCCGTAGAGCATGGCTTTCTCCTTATCAATCTCAAATTTGTACTCAGGCTGATCGGCTTCCACCATCCAGTCTACATCTACAACATCCTCGGTATTGTTCAAAATGTCCTTCACGTCAGATGCTACTTCTATTTGCTTATAGTAATCCGGTCCATATACCTCGGCAACGATAGTAGACAAAACAGGAGGCCCCGGCGGAACTTCCACCAGCTTCACATTCGCGTTATATTTTGCCGCGATCGTCTGTACATCTGGTCTCAGTAATTTCACAATATCGTGACTCTGGGCACTTCTTTCTCCTTTATCTGTAAGATTCACCTGGATATCCGCGCTATTACTGGATCCTCGAAGGTCGTAATGCCTTACAAGTCCATTAAATGTTATTGGCGCTGAACTTCCTACGTACGTTTGATAGTTCACTATTTCAGGTCTTTGAGACAGGTATTGCCCAATTTCCCTGGTAACTACAGCCGTCCGTTCCAGAGTGGTTCCTTCAGGCATATCTATAATTATCTGGAATTCGTTCTTGTTATCAAAAGGCAACATTTTCACTATAACAGAATTGGTAAAGAACATCGCTACCGAAGCCAGAAGCAATACGATGGTAGTCCCTAAAAAGATCCATCGTTTCTTACGACTCTCTATCAATGGCTTTTCAAATCTTGAATAAATCCTGTAAATAAGGGTATTATCTATGCTATTGTCATTTTCCTTTAATTCGGTATCAGGTTCTTTTTCACCTTTTTCACTCTTTTCTCTAAGGAAGAGATATCCCAGATAAGGAGTAATGGTTAAAGCCACGAATAATGAAAGGATCATCGCAATGGAAGCTCCAATTGGCATTGGGCTCATATATGGTCCCATCAATCCGCTTACAAATGCCACTGGCAATACCGAAGCGATAACTGTAAATGTTGCAAGTATAGTTGGATTTCCAACTTCATTGATCGCATATAAGGCCGCCTGTTTAAATGGCAAACGCCGCAATTTGAAATGCCGATGCATATTCTCGGCAATTATAATCGAGTCATCTACCACAATACCGGTTACGAATACAAGAGCGAAAAGGGTAATTCTGTTCAGTGTATAATCGAGCATATAGTAGCTCAACAGGGTCAGGGCAAAAGTAATAGGTACCGAAAGAAAGACTACAAGTCCGCCACGCCAGCCCATTGCAAGCATAACTACAATAGTTACCGCGATGATCGCTCCTATAAGATGCATCAATAATTCTGAAACCTTATGCGAGGCCGTTTCACCGTAATTCCTGGTCACTTCTACGTGTACATCATCAGGAATAAGATTTCGCTTTAAATGATCTACCTTATCAATAATCACATCAGCGACTTTCATTGCATCCGCACCTTTCCTTTTAGCAACCGAAATGGTCACTGCAGGATAATCGGAAACATATTCGCCAGATTTTTCACTAGCCTTTCCATAGCCAAAGCTTACATATTCTTTTGGTAGTTCAGGCCCGTCAATAACCTGGGCAACCTGTTTAAGGTATACCGGTTGGTTGTCCTGAACGCCAACGATCAAATTATTTACATCTTCTTTAGTTTTCAGAAAACTGCCTGTGGTTACGAGAAACTCGGTATCGTTTTTATCGAAGGTACCCGAAGACATTTGCTGGTTATTAGCCTTGATCTTTTCGGCAATCCCCAGAAAATCAACACCACTGGATGCCATTTTGGCCTTATTCAGCACCACTCGTAATTCACGGCTTCTTCCGCCTATAGTTTTGGTAACTGAAACATCTTCGACTTTTTCGATTTCATTATTGAGTTCTTCAGCCATTTGCTTCAGTTCAAAATCATCATAATTTTCACTCCACAAAGTGAGCCCAAGTACGGGAACATCGTCTATAGCACGGGTCTTCACCATAGGCTGTGTCACATTAGGTGGCAGCTTATCCATACTCTTCATCAGTTCGTTGTATAGCTTCACATAGGAGCGCTCAATGTCTTCTCCCACATAGAACTGAACGATGATCATTCCCTGTTCCTTCATAGAAGTAGAATACACATATTCTACTCCTTTTACGTTAGATATTATCTTTTCCAATGGCTTGACCACTCGTGACTCGACCTCGGTAGGTGAGGCGCCGGGATATCCTACAAAGATATCTGCCATAGGCACGTCTATCTGAGGTTCCTCTTCCCTTGGTATAAGAAAAGAACTGTAAACCCCAACCACCATAAAGACGATCATCAGCAATACCGTAAGTTTTGAGTTGATAAAGCCTTTGGCTATTTTGCCTGCTAATCCTTCTTTCATTGTATAGCTTTTAAATTCTTATAATTTTTGTATTGGCTTATTTTATGCTAACCGGTGCACCGTTGTAAAGCTTACCTTCAGCATCTACAATGTATTTTTCTTCAGTATTAAGTCCGGAAAGTACTTCAACCTGGTCTCCATAGGTTTTTCCTATTCTTACCCATCTTAAGAGGGCAGTGTTCTGAGAGCTTACGGTGTAGAGTCCTGTAAGTTCCCCACGGTGTACTAAAGCTTCTGAAGGAATAAGCACTCTTTCGCTTCCTGTTTTTTGTTTCATGGGGATATCTACGCTTACATACATTCCCGATCTAATCTCATCACCTGTATCTTCCAGGCTGATCTTTACAGGATACTGGCTTCCGGTATTCTTAGCTGAGGCACTCACTTCTGAAATAACTCCTTGAAGAGTCTTACCAATAGATTTAATATTTACATCTACTTCAGTTCCCTCTTCTATTGAAGAAATCTCAGATTCAGGAACGGTTGCTCTTACTTCAAAAGCACCTGGAGCTTCCATTGCCACTAAAGGCATTCCCGGATTGGCCATATCACCTTCTTCTGCAAATTTGTTGGTGATCACTCCGCTAAAAGGAGCTCTGATGTTTACATAGGCAAACTGTGCCTGTACCTCATTCTTCATCTGGCGTGCCGCTTCAAGCCTGGCTTTAGCCATCTCGAAATTGGCTGTCACATCGTCTAGTTCCTTTTGAGAGGCACTGTTTTCTTCAAACAAATTTTTAAACCTTTTATAGTCTTTTTCAGCATTATTAAAGGCTGCCTGTGCTTCGGTTATTTTTGCGTTTACCTGGGCCAGTTTTGCCTGCAGCTCGGAGTTATTGATTGAAACCAGTAACTCGCCTTTTCTAACTTTATCTCCAATTTCAACATTTATTTTATTGACGTAACCCATCATTCGGGTACTCAGTTTGGCATTGTTTACCGCCTCAATTTTTCCGCTAAGGCTTAGGGTAGAACCCTGTCCTGTAGAAGGAGAGTTCACGCTTACCGCGATTGCAGTCTGCTTTGTCTGCGTTGACTTATCGTCGTTTCCACAGCTAATTAAAAGGCTCGCCGCTCCGGCAATTAAAAGGGTATATAGTTTTATTTTCATCGCTTATTGTTTGATTAAAAATTCTAAATATGCCTTTACATAGTTATATTCATAAATGGTTTGATAGTATTCAAGTTCTTTTTCAAGGTATTTTGCTTCTGACGATAGCAGGTCTGAAGTTTTTTCCAGGCCTTCTTCAAAGCGGTTAGTCCTTATCCGTAAGGATTCTTCAGACTGTTCCATGGTAAGTTTGCCTAGATTTAGCTTATTTTCGGCATCCTTCAGTGCTCTTCGGGCTTTGCTGAGTTCCATCGTACTTTTTGAGACATATTCCTCATATTCAAGCCTGGCCTGTACATATTCAGCTTTGCTTTTCTGGGTTTTTCCAAATCGTTTTGAACCCTGAAAAATATCCCAGCTTAAAGAGACTCCTGCGATATATCCGTTGGCACTACCCTGAAATATCTCATTATCGTAAAGTTCATAGCTGCCAAAGGCATTTAATCTTGGTAAAAAACTCATTTTATCGGCTGTGTACATTTCTTTTCTTGCATCAGCGGCAAGCTCCATAGCCTTTATATCTGATCGCTCTTCGGAAATTTTATCGCCTTCAGTTTCTGTCAAAGCATTTATCTGAAGTGAATCTGTAGGTTTTAGAATTCCTTCCTGTGATTGCCCCATTAGAAACTCCAGGTAATCTGAAGCATTCTCCAGGTTACTTTTTGAGTATTGTAAGCGGTTGCTTATTTCAGAAACCCTGACTTCTACTGAAAGGATATCTGCCTTTTGCAGATAGCCCTGTTTGTATCTGTCGGTGGCCATTTTTTTATTGGAAAGTGCAGCTTCCTGTGCTTTTTCGAGGACATTTACCGCTTTATAGGCCAGCTGAAGTTCCATATAGGCTTTTTCCACTTCCAGTTTCATATGATTGATAGAACGTTCACTTTTCAACTGAGTGGCCTGCATTTTTGAATTGGCCGCCTTACGCTTAAAGATCCCATCAATATTAATCAGAGGTTGCTCAACTTCAATTTTAGTAGCAAAATTATTGGTGCGATTAGGATCGTTCAGCAAAGCAGGATTAAAGTCACTTTCGGTAATGCTTTCCTGATTTAGTTTTGAACCGAAGGCCATTAACGGATTATTAGTAGTCAATGCAGTGTGAGACACACTGATATTTGGTAGAAAGACCGCATTGGTTTGTCTGTAATCTGCTCTGGCCTGCAGGAATTCCTGCTCCGAGATCTTTAATTTTCTGTTATTATCCATTACCCGGTTCATTACAGTGTCTTTACTCACCGGTTGCACTTGTTGGGCTCTTACCTGAAGCCCCGCAAAAAACAGGAATAGAATTGCAGAGAGTTGTATTTTCTTCATTTATTATAAATTTTCTGGTACAAAAGTAACCCTGGGATACAGGCAGTTCAGCAACATTTGTTACGTAGGATTTTTAAATTGCTTGTTTTGGAGTAAAGAAGGGTAGGGCGGGATGCTTTCTTCGTGTATTAGTAGGAAAGAAACTTCAGATGAAGAATGGGATATTAATAAATAAAAAAACACTGAAAATCTATTGATAAACAGTGTTTTTAGTATAAAATGGAAGTGATTACTCTAAATCTTTAGAGATAAATATGGTGACTAATCTTATCTCAAATTATTATTTCCCTAATGATTTGAGCATTTTCACGTGGTCGTAGATGGTACCGAAAAGCTTGCTTATTCTCACTGTGGAGAACACTGTTATGATCTTAAATTTGGAGCTGCTCAGCAGGAAAAAGTGAATCTTTTCTTTGGAAAAGCAATGATTATAGTAGATTCAGATTTAGAAAATAAAAAGCTAAAATCACCGCCTCTTTTTAAGCCTTAAAACACGACTCGGTTAGCATATGAATTAAACAGGGAGAAGGGTATAATAATATTAATTTCAACAGAGGGCCCTTTCTGTTCAGAAGGGCGATTTTTAGAATATACCAAGTTATTAGTTATTTATTCCGAGGGATTCTTCTTTGTCTCCTTTACTTTTAGGTACCTGTGTTGCTACTATAATACTCCCTATCCCGGCCATTATCGCTCCAATAATAAAAGGAGTGATATAACCGTATCTTACTGCATAACCTGAAAGGAATGAACCCATAGAGATTCCAAGACCAAATGCCATGGTGACTACAGCGAGCCTAGCTCCAGTCTGTCCTTTCTCCGCAAGGTCACCAGCCAGCGCAAGGGCAGGAGAGAAAACCATAGCGGCACTTATTCCCTGTAGTGCTCTGAACACTATTAAATGCCAGGATTCGGTAGCTAAACCCTGAAATAAAGTAAAGGGAATAAGACAAATAAGACCTACTAAAATAAAAATCCTACGACCATATTTGTCACTTGCTTTTCCTACTAGGGGTTGAAAGATCGCCAAAGCACCTAACATTGCACTGAACTCTACCGAAAACATAAAAGCTCCCTGAGATAGTCTCTGGTTTGTTTCTATCTCAATAGGCGATAAAAGGGAAAATCCAAAACTCATAACAAAGGTAGCAACCCCTAATGCGAAGATGGGATCAAGCCATTGCCCATTCTTTTTGGCAAGTATTTTAAAAATAAGAGGCTCATTCGATTTCTGGGTGTTCTGGTCTTGAACAAAGAGAGCAACAAGTACCATGCTTGCGAAGGCCCCAAGAGAGGCGATTATAAAGGTAGTTGTAAAACCATCTATACTTCCTATCATAGGAAGATGGTAAGGGGCATGTTTCAGTAGCAATCCGCTTAGCAAAGGACCCCCTCCAAATCCTATTAGTCTAAGGGTATTGTATGTACCCATATTGTTTCCGCGATTTCCTTTATTGCTCACTTCACTAACTAGTGCAACGCTACAGGTGATGGTTAGAGCGGCCGCCAGCCCCTGAGCGCTTCGAACTAAAAATATACTAAAATAAGTATCTGCCCAGGTATAAGAAGCATTGGCAATTGCGAAAAACAAAAGACCACCGGCTACAAAGAGCTTTCTTTTACCAACTTTGTCTGATAGACGTCCTACGAAAGGCTGGGCAATACTGCTAATAAGACCAAAAAGCCCCAGAACCAGGCCGGTAATAAAGGAAGTTGTTAATCCAAAATCATTTCCGCTTACACTTTGACTAGCAATATATAGAGGTAAAACGACGATAAGGAAAGAATTCCCCATAGCATCGGCCATCCTGGCTATTCCCAGTATTAATACAGAACGGTTTATATTCATTGATTTCTATTAAACCGAAATTAAAATTTTTTATTTTTTATTTCAGTATAAAGAAGTGGAAAGGATAATAAATTAAGAAAACATTATTAGAACCAGGAAGCTGATTGAAACTTCTTTTAGAATTGCAAGTATGGAATTTGATGAAAGATTTCAACATCCTTAGTTTCCAAAAAAATTAGAGTTTACGATAAATTACCATATCCACGACTATTCTGTAATCAAAGGAAAAGCTCCTTTGGTCACAAACTGATCGTCTTCTTTGAAATCGGAGCTGTTTTTAATAATCGTAAATCCATCGAAAGCATCTCCCGGTAAAACTTCACGACGTCTAAAAACATAGTTGCTGTCAGTTGTTGTCTCTAAGACCAGCACATAATTGGTGTTGTCCAGGGAAACAATACTTTCTGTGGGTAGTGCTTTTTCTTTCTTTTTATCGGTGATGATCTGGGCTTCTACAAACATTCCCGTGGCAAAACTGTTCTTTTTCTGCTCATCCTTAAAATGTCCGTGCACTTTTACTGTTCTCTGTTGTTCACTAATGGAGGTGCCTACCAAATGCACTTCACCTTCAATAGTATCTGCATTGGCTTCGGGAATACTAAACTTAATTTCCTGGCCTTCTTTAAGTTTCATCACATCTTTCTCAAAGACATTCAATTCAATATGCAGATGGTCTCGATCTATGATTTGCATTAGCTCATCGGCTGCAGAAACGAACATTCCATTATTAATATTCATTTCGGTAATACTTCCGGGAATAGGCGAATAAATTCTGATCACTGAAGAAATATTACCATTTTCAACGGCCTGAGGATCCAAATTCAGCATTTGTAATTTTTTCCGAAGCCCCTGATATTTGGCCAGATTTCGTTTATACTCACTTTCGGCTTTCAGGTAATTTTTTTCTGAAGTTATTTTTTCTTCAATCAGCGTTTTCTGTCTTTCGTATTCAGATTTTAAATAATTCATTTGCTCCATCGCATCCAGGTAATCCTGCTGCATTTGCACATAATCTGGATTTTCCAGACTAACCAGAAATTGTCCTTTCTTAACCTCATCTCCAATTAGCAAAGGAGTTTGTTTAACGTATCCGTCAGTAAAAGAACTTACCATGGCCTTGTTTTCCGGTGGAACATCAATTAAACCGGTGGCTTCCACGGTTACCGGGAAAATATTTTCTTCAATTTTACCCAATTCCATATCGCTGCCTTCAAATTGGGAATGGCTAACTGTAATTCCGCCATTGGTCTCAGTAGAATCGGTTTTAGAACTGCTGCCATTTTCTTTGTCTGAATTTCCTTCAGAATTTCCGCAGGAATATACCAGCGTAAACACGAATAGGAAGAATATGGATTTCAGGATATTTTTATTCATGGGTCGAAATTATAGTGTTAGGTAATTTATCTGAAGCACGGTTTGGTTATACGCATTCAGATTTTCGTAATAGGAAAGAATGATCTGGTATGAGTTTTCCAGACTTAGGATATATTCAAAAAAATCAATCTCTCCGTTTTTATAGCTTAAGTTTGCGGTTTTAATGATCTCTTCAGAAAGACCTTTCCCTTCATTTTCGAAGTAAAAAAGAGCTTCACGGTGCTTATTTAATTGTTGCATAAGCTGGGTATATTCTGAATTCAGCCTCATCTTATAATCTTCTGTTTCCTGCTCGGCCGCCTGCTTCGCAATATTTGCAGCCTTAATTTTTGATGAATTTCCGAAAAATAACAGCGGAATATGAACACCTATCTGGTAACCTTTCAAAGGATCATTGATCGCCGCGTTATTAAATTGAAAATAACTAAGGCTGATATCTGGTAACAGATTTTGCTTTTCCAGCCCCGCTTTGGCCTGAAAATAGTCATTGCGATTTTTATAAAATTCCAGACCGGGATTACCTTCAATTCCCATGTTTTTAATAGATAGTTTTTCCAATGGAATCGTTTTAATAAAAAATTCCTGATCTGTATTAAGAAGTGGTTTTAATTTTTCTTGCGAAATGGCAATCTCATTTTGAGCCTGTTTTAGCTGAGTTTCCAGTTGTTTTTGTTTGGAACGTGCAGTGATCTTTTCCAAATAATTAGTTTCACCAAGTTCAAACCTCCTTTTCGCAGCATGAGCAAATTTTTGATACAAACTATCCAGGTCTTCATATACGGCGATCTTGGCCTTTTCATATTGAAACTGATAGTAAACACCGGTAACTTCCTGTTCCAGCTTTAATTTTTTAATATCGAAACGGCTTTGCTGCTGTTTAAACTGGGTTTTATGCACCTTTTTTCTGGCAAAGTATAGCGTTGGAAAATTAAAGAATTGTCGCACGCCAAGCACATTCAGCGTTTCCTCTCCTGCACGGTTGCTTTCATCTTTTCCAAAATAGCCTTCAGTTTTGTCAAAAGTAAAGGCACTTCCAATAAGTGCATCGGCTTCATCAACCCGAAGGGAGGAAGCCTGGAGCCCGAGATTATTTTCAATTGCGATTTCCTTCAGTTCTTCGACATTCTCAATGGTTTTCATCTGAGTTTCCTGCGAAAATCCTGAAAAGCATACCAATAATAGAAGTATACTCAAAGGCTTCACCTTAAGCTTTTCATTAGCTTTTCCTTTTTTCTTTTTCTCTTTATTGAAAAGCGAATAAATTACCGGTAACACGATTAGAGTAAGCAGGGTAGAGGTGATCAATCCACCAATGACAACGGTGGCCAGGGGACGTTGTACTTCTGCACCTGCACCGGTTGATATGGCCATTGGTAAAAATCCTAATGCGGCAGCAGAGGCGGTTAAGAGTACAGCGCGTAGCCTGTTCTGTGCTCCATTTACAATAAGATCATCATTATTTTCCATTCCCTCTTCTCTTAACTCTTTAAATTGCTCTATAAGTACGATCCCGTTTAGCACGGCAATACCAAATAGAGCGATAAATCCAACTCCAGCAGAGATACTAAAAGGCATTCCACGTATCCATAGCAAAAGAACTCCGCCTACTGCAGCTAATGGAATAGCCGAAAATATCATTATTGCTTCTCTAAAGGTTCCAAAAGCGAAATATAAAAGGATAAAAATGAGCACTAATGCGATGGGAACGGCAATTTTTAGACGTGAGGTGGCACTTTGTAAATTTTCAAATTGTCCGCCATAAGTGATGCTATATCCAGGAGGTAAACTAATATTGGCATCTACAATTGCACTAATCTTATTAACAACAGTTTGTAAATCACTATCTCTCACGTTTACTCCAACGACAATACGTCTTTGGGTATTATCACGAGAAATTTTTGCGGCTCCTTTTTGATAAGTGATATCTGCCAGTTCGCTTAGGGGAACCTTTTCTCCGGAAGGAGTATCTACATAAAGGTTCTTTAAATTCGAAATGTCCTGACGTCTGTCTTTTTGCAGTCTTAGCACCATATCGAAACGTTTTTCCCCTTCAAATACACTACCCATAGTTGCTCCTGAAAAGCCCATCGTAATAATTTTATTTAGATCTGCTATATTAAGGCCGTAGCGGGCAATCTTTTCACGTTTGAAGTTTACATTCATTTGCGGAAGACCCACAATTTTTTCAACTACGATATCTGAAGCTCCTTCAACGTCCTTGATAAGATTTTTGATCTTTTGTGCCTTGGTATTTAAAATCGCCAGATTTTCCCCAAAGATCTTAACGGCAATATCGGCTCGTACCCCGGTGATCAATTCATTAAAACGCATTTCTATGGGCTGAGTGAATTCGATTTCCATTCCCGGAATTATTGCCAAAGCTTCTTTAAACCTATCAGCCAGCTCATCTTTCGAATCAGCCGAAACCCATTCATCTTTCGGTTTTAGTGATACAATAACATCACTTTCTTCCATAGACATAGGGTCAGTAGGAACTTCTGCTGCACCTATACGGCTTACTACCTGGTCTACTTCTGGAAAGCTATCAATAAGTATGTTTTCAATTCGCGTGGTGATTTCTATAGTTTTACTCAGGGAAGTTCCTGTTTTTAAAACCGGTTGAATTACAAAGTCACCTTCATCTAACTGCGGAATAAATTCACCGCCCATTCTACTGTAAATAAAACCTGAAATTAAAAGCAAGATAACAGCCATTCCAAGTACCAGTTTTTTTCGGCTTAGTGCCCAAATAATAGAAGGTTTATATATTCGGTTTAAAAATTTGATAAGCCTAACAGATATATTTTTTTCTGAAGGTTCTTTTGATTTTAAAAATAGCGCCGAAACTACCGGGACATAAGTAATACAGAAGATCATGGCTCCAATAAGTGCGAAACTAAAGGTGAGCGCCATTGGGCGGAACATTTTCCCCTCCACACCACTTAAAGACAGAATAGGAATAAAAACAATAAGGATGATCAATTGCCCAAATATCGCTGAATTCATCATTTTTGAAGCGCTATCATAGGTAACCCGGTCTTTCAAGTTTCCGAGTTCTTGTTTGTCCAGATCTTCATATTCATTTTGTTTTCGGGTAAGTTTAAAGGCTGTAAACTCCACTATAATTACGGCACCATCTATTATGATCCCAAAATCTATCGCCCCAAGGCTCATCAAATTAGCGTCTATTCCGAATAGATACATCAGGGAAAGAGCGAAGAGCAGACATAAAGGAATTACCGAAGCCACTACCAGCCCCGAACGAAAGTTCCCAAGCAGAAGTACAACCACGAAAATAACGATGAGGCATCCTAGAATAAGATTCTCGGCGATTGTAAAAGTGGTTCTTCCTATGAGCTCGCTACGATCTAAAAAAGGTTTGATTACCACACCTTCCGGAAGCGTTTTCGAGATATTTTCTACACGTTCCTTTACCGCTTGAATAACTTTGTTTGAATTTGCACCTTTAAGCATCATGACCTGACCAAGAACGGTTTCACCTTTGCCGTTGGCGGTAATGGCACCAAAACGAGTTGCCTGTCCAAAACCAACTTTTGCAACATCTTTCACATATACCGGTGTCCCATTTTCATTTTTAACCACGATATTCCTGATGTCGTCTAATGAAGTAACCCGACCCTGACCGCGAATAAAATATGCCTGATTCACCTTTTCAATATAACCACCACCGGCTACGCTATTATTATTCTGAAGCGCGGTGAACAGTTGCGAAATGGAAATATCCATCGCATTTAGCTTTTTGGAGTTTATCCCAACTTCATATTCTTTTACATAACCACCCCAGGCGTTGATCTCCACCACTCCTTTAATACCGGAAAGCTGTCTTTTTACGACCCAGTCTTGAATGGTCCTAAGATCTTCAGCAGAATAACGATCTTCATATCCGGGTTTAGTGTCTAAGGTATATTGATAAACTTCACCTAAACCGGTAGTAATGGGTCCCATTTCTGGCTTTCCGAATCCGTCGGGTATTTTTTCAGAAGCAGATTTTATTTTCTCTGCGATAAGCTGCCTGGGCAAATAGGTACCAAGATTTTCTTCGAACACGATGGTGACCACAGATAATCCAAATTTAGATACGGAACGTATTTCCTTAACTCCGGGTAAATTGGCCATTTCCAATTCTACCGGATAGGTGATGTATTGCTCCATATCCTGCGTAGAGAGGTTCTGGGAAGTGGTAATAACCTGTACCTGGTTATTTGTTACATCGGGCACTGCGCCCACAGGGATTTGCGAAAGTGAATATACCCCAAAACCAATAATAAAGACCGTAAAAAGTAAGACGATTAGTTTATGGGAAATACTAAATTTTATAATACGATCAAGCATAGTGTCTTTTTATCTTGTTCAAAGATAATTTCTATCCATCTGTAACGGGAGTTTACTAGCTTAAGATTGGCTTAAAATATATGCGGAAAGTAGTTCCTTTATGAGATTTGCTATTCAGCTTTAATTTAGCCCCAATTGCATCTGCCGATTTTTTAGCAATGGATAGGCCGAGTCCGTTTCCGCTAATGTGTTTATGCTTCATCGCATCAGACCTATAAAAACTATTGAATATTTTTTCCGGATCTTCCTCATTAATGCCAATCCCTTCATCCTTGATCGTACAGATTACTGAATCTTTTTTTGTATTTATTGAAATGTAGATGTGACCTTCTTTTTCAGAATATTTTATAGCATTTTGAATGATATTATCCAGGATCAAATAAGCATAATATCGAGGCACCTGATATTCTACAGAACTTTCCAGGTCTAATTTTACCTGAAGGCCTTTCTCCTGAATGCTGTCTTTATATTTAGAAAGGATATCATCTATTAGGGTAGGTAGAACGGTCAAATCTTCGGTCATTCCTTTTGCAGAAGCTTCCATTCTGGCCAAAGTGAGCAGTTGTTCCAGGGTTAAGGTCATCAGGTCGATAACGCTTAATCCATAATTTATCTTTTCTTCATATTCCTGTGGGCTTCGTTCTCGTTGTATTAAAACCTCTAAGGTTCCACGAAGGGAAGACAGGGGAGTACGCAATTCATGCGACGCGTCTGAGGTGAATTGTCGTTCTCTTTCAATAGTTCTTTCTATGCGGTTTAGTAGCTCATTAATTGCCGAAGAAAGTTCGTGCAATTCATCTTTTTTTTGAGGAAGACTAACACGTTTGTTCAGGTTATTGCGCGTAATCTTATTAGTAGTGGAAATTATAGATCTTATTGGAGCAATACTACGCCCTGCTAAAAAACTGGAAATAAGAAACAATCCCAGAAGTACAACAGGGTAAAGGATTAGCAGTGTATTGCCAAGGTTTCTTATTACTGTTGTAGAACCTTCCAGAGACATTGCGGCCAGAACATATCCTCGTAATTCACCTTTTTTTTTAAGAGGTAGCTGGACCTGCCGAATAGGCTCGTTAGAAAGCAAGGCATTAAAATGCTGTCCGGCTTTTTGGTTTGCTGAAGCGATTAATTCTTTTTCTTTTAAATTGGGAGATTTGTCAAAAAGCTTTCCGTCTTTACCAGAAAGCTGTATAAACACCGGATTCACCTGCACTTCCATATGTTCCCGCTCTTCCAGTTCCTTTTTATTGGAGAAATAAATACTGTCATTCTTAATAGTAATTTCCTGAGTATGCTTTTGTATTTCAAAATTTAAGTCTTTATCCAAATTTGTATACACAGTGCTTTTCACAACAAAAAAGATCCCCAAAAACACGAGCGCGATAATAAGGCCGGTCGCGACTATATAGTGCAGGGCAATTCTGTTTTTGAAATTAAGCTTCATTCTAATCACTGGTTTTAAATTTCTTGTTGAGAATCTTTGATAATATATCCAACCCCGCGAATGGTCTGGATAGAATTTTCCTGAGCACTTAAATCCAGTTTCTTACGTAATGAATTGATATACACATCTATTACGCTGGTATCGTAATCAAAATGTATGTCCCAAACCTCTCGAATGATCTCTTTGCGCTCGCAAACCTTTCCTTTATTCTGAAGCAAAAACTGCAATAGATCAAATTCTCTTTGGGTAAGATAGATTTCTTCGTTATTTTTGAAAACCTGGTGAGTATCCCTTTTAAGAATAATGTCACCTACAGAAAGTGCTTCGCTTTCTTCTTCTGGGATTTTGCGTAACTGAACCTTTATTCGTTCTAATAACTCTTTAAAGTGAAAGGGTTTTTTAATATAATCGTTAGCCCGGCTTGTAAACCTACGATAGTGTCCTCAACGGTATCTTTAGCCGTCAAAAAAATTATGGGAATATTGCTGAATTTTTCTCTGAACTGCTTACAGATTTCAATACCGTTAATACCCGGCAGCATCCAGTCCAGGAGCAATAATTCATACTTTCCGGTTAGTGCAAGTTCCAGCCCTTCTATGCCTTCATCTGTCACCTTAACCCTAAAGCCATTTTCTTCCAGTCCCTGTTGTATAAAATTGGCGATTCCTGATTCATCTTCTACAAGGAGTATGTTCATCTTACAAATTTCAATTTTTAAAATGGAAATGGACTTATTCTTATCCTTAAGATTCGATTAAAATTTAAAAATTAGTAATATTTTAATTTAACGAATAGTACTCTTGATTTTTTAGACCACTGTCATGTTAAACTAGGCTTCACCATAAGATATGTTATCAAGTACAAAATAAGTTTCTTTAAACAAACTTTGGTTAGTTTGTCCTACAACTTGTAAAAAAATCGAAGGAACTTCATTAATCCCTAGATTGATAGCAAAGCTGTTAAAACGAAGTTTAAGATTTGAAATTTAAAATAAAGCTTGTTCCAACATTTACCTTACTTTCTACACTTATACTTCCCCCTAAGCTATTCATATAGTTATTAACCAGGTATAAGCCTATCCCTTTACTATCATGGTGATCATGAAAACTCTGGTGTAGTCTAAAAATTTTATTCTCAGCTTTTTTCATATCAAAACCAAGTCCGTTATCGGTAAAATTGATTTGTATAAAATTATGGATTTTTTTAGATGTAATATTAATTTTGGGAGTAATCCCGGGTCTGGAATATTTTATTGAATTTGAAATTAAATTGAGAAATATGCTATGCAGATAAAAGGTGTTGAAGTTTATATCCGGAACTTCCGAAAAATCTATTTTAAAAACAGCCTTAGAATCTTCAATCAATGCTTTTAAAGGCTTCATTGTATTGTCCAGGATCTTCTTTAGATTAACCTTTTCAAGTTTTACGTTTAATTTATCGTCTTCATTTAAAATATCAATATGTTTATTTAAAGTGTCCTTCAACTGAAAAGTCGAGGTTTCCAGCATTTGAATATAAGACTGTGTTTCTTCATTTTCGATTGTAGAAGTATCAATAAGACTTAAAATAGAAAGTAAATTATTCACGGGAGCCCTCAGGTCATGTGAGGTGGTATAGGTTAATTGTTTGAACTCTGCATTTACTTTAGTAAGATTGGCAAGAAGGGAATTTCTTTCTTCCTCTAATTTTTTTATATGGGTAATATTTTTAGCGATGGAATAAATTAAATTTAAGGAAGGTTCGGGAATAGAGGTCCAGGTGAGCCATACAATTTCCCCTGATTTGGTTAAATACCGGTTTTCAAAATTTAAAAGAGGAACATCCTTTTTAAGATGGTCCCTGAAGCTTGAAGTAATATTTTTATCTCCCGGGTATATATTATCACTTATGGGTCTCGAAAATAATTCTTCTTGTGTATATCCCAATAATTTTAGAAATGCAGGATTTACTCTTTTAAAAAAACCATCATATCCTGCAATACATAGAAAATCGGTTGATGATTCAAAAAAAGGTTCAATATTAAATTGTTTTTCAACATTTAACACAGGCTTTTCAGAAACTGTTATGGAAGTGAATTCGTTTTTCATTTACCCTTATGGGTGTTTATTATTGAGTTTACTGGCTGAAAAAAGAAAAGTGGAGTAACTGGTATAGTATGGTTTCTTCAGTCAGTTTAATACTACACTAAAAAATTTTCCTATTGCAATTATACGATTTTAATATGCTTTTAATTGTGAATTGTCCTGATTGATGTATGAATTCTGAAATCTAACTTTAGATTTAGTGGTTTCCGTATTAATTTCCTCTCATAAGTGTAACGCAGGTTACATCCAGACTTAATATATAAAATTAGATTCGCTGCTGTGAATACAAAATCTTTTATAACATGCTATTTTGTTTCCCTTAATATCGGGTAAAACTTTGTGTTGGAGGCAAGGGGGATAAAAATTGTATTTCAGATAGTAAAAAGATAGATCATGAATAATAAAAAGAAAATTTATAATAGAACCTGGGTTCAGTATTCGATTATTGGTGCGATAGCTTTTATACTATATATCACAGGTTTACATACCGAAGTTATCGGCTTTTTTCAGAGAGGCCTCCTGGAAACAGGTTTACTTAATCCCAGAGTAGAGGAAAGAATAGAACCTACGGGAACGGGTTCCCTGGAAAATTCAGAAGATATAAAGAATTATCCTGTCGCAGATTTAAATTTAAAACTCAGGGATATCAATGGAAACATTGTTTCCCTGGCTGACCTGAAAGGTAAAGTGATCTTTATGAACTTCTGGGCGACCTGGTGTCCTCCCTGTGTGGCTGAAATGCCCGGGATTAATC
>JAGXII010000087.1 GCA_024635735.1 Christiangramia sp.
AAATGAAAAAAACTATAGAACTTCTCGAAAGAGACCATAAGGACGGAGAACTATACCGCCGAACACTGGTCTGCTACGATGCCTCTAAAGAAGGGGTCTTTTTGGCAGGTTGCCTCTGGATGGCTCAATTTTATATTATGGCAGGAGATCTTGAAAAAGCAGAGAACATCATAACTGCAGCACTGGAATTCTCAAATGACCTGGGATTCTTTGCTGAAGAAGGCAATGTGGAAAGAAAAGAAATGCTGGGAAATTTCCCGCAGACCTTTGTACATGCTTCTTTTATTGGAGCCATCATAGACCTGAATAATGCAAAAAGAAATTAATAAGGAATCCTTCCACGATAAAAACTAATAGGGGTTTTAGTTATGATCGGCATAAAATTGTTTTAACTGCCTTGGTGAAATAGATAAATTATAAAGGCAAACCAAAATAACATCGATAACCAGTTGTTTGGTGGTACCGTTTTTCTCAAATCGTCGTCCCGAGGTTACCACATACTCCTTTACTTTTTTAAATTTCCCCTTTTTTCGAAGCCTTTTTTGAATTTCAATATCTTCCATAAAAGGAATGAATTTGTAACCTCCAATGGTGTCAAATATTTCCTTTTTAATAAAAAATGCGTGATCTCCATAAGTGAAAAATTCCAGGCTAAAACGGCTGAACCAGGTATATAAATTAAGGAAACGATGAGGTTTGTCAAATTTCAGCCTAAAACTGCCACCCACAGTTTCGGGTTTTTTAAATTGCCTGTGGATTAAATTAAAGGTGTTTTCGGGAAGAAAAGTATCGGCGTGTAAAAAAAGTAAAATATCCCCTTCGGCTTTTTTTGACCCATAATTCATTTGTTTGGCCCTGCCTTTTTCTGCAATGAAAATTTTAATATAGGAGATTTTTTTGGCGATATTTACCGTGTGATCAGTGCTTCCGCCATCAACCAAAATAATTTCAAAATTCCCCTGAAGCTTTAAACATCTTTCAAGGGTTTTTTCAATAAAACCGGCTTCGTTCAAACAGGGAATTATAATACTTATTTTTAGGTCCTGATCCTGTACCATTTCTTAATGATTGTTTTCATCCAGGGTTTAATTTGGGTTACCAGTCTTTCCCTAAATAAGGTTTTATGGATATTCGCAGCAGTGGGATAGGGGTAGATTTTATTCATAAAAGTATTCAATTTGATCCCCGCGATGTTGGCAAGTAAAAGTTCCTGGGTGATTTCCCCGGCATTTGGTGCGATCATACTACCCCCTAAAACTTTGGCATTTCCCAAGTTAAACCACTTTTTCTCTATAAAAATCATTAAATATCCGTACTCATAATCATCGGTTATTGCGCGGTCATCCTCCCTGAAATTGGATTCTAAACGGAAGTATTTAATATTTTGCTTTTTTAACTGATTTTCGTTTAAACCAAAAGTAGCTATTTCAGGATCGGTAAAAGTAACCCAAGGGAAATGTTTAAAGTCCAGCTTCTTTTTAATAGGGGAAATAAAATTATTTATGAGGAGCATATTATGCATTTCGGCGGCGTGGGAAAACTTAAGATTATTGGCTGCATCTCCGGTTACAAAAATCCGTTTATTGGTAGTCTGGAGTTTTGCGTTAAGTACAATTTTCCCTTTTTCTGTTTTTATTCCTCCTTTTTCAAGTACCAGGGAGTCAAAGTTTAAAACGCGTCCCAGCCCCATAAAAATAGCATCAACGGGAATAGTTTCGTTTTTCCCATTGCTCTTTTTGAGAATAGCAGATTTTCCTTCTAGCCGGGATACTTCAGCATTGAAAGAAAATTGAATTCCCTCTTCCACAAGTCTGTCTTTTAGAATGTTTGAAATTTTGGCATTTTCCTTTTTTAAAATGCGTTTTCCCCGGTCTATGATGTGCACCTTTGAACCTAATCTTGAAAAAGCCTGGCCTAATTCTATACTTACTGGACCAGCACCTATTAACACAAAATTATTTGGAATAAAGTCGATCTTAAAAATAGATTCGTTGGTAAAAATTGGAATATCATTATTGCCTGGAATATCAATTACCTTTGGGGAAGAGCCTGTAGCAATAACAATGTTTCGTCCTTTAAATATTTGGTTATTCAATTTTATGGAATTCTTAGAAGAAAAGGATGCCTCACCCAGAGCTATATCCAAACCTTTTTCTTTGAAGTAATCAATATTTTCATGCTCCTTTATAGCATCTTGTTTGCGTTGTATATAAGCCTTTATTTTATTAATATCTGGTTTCCCGGAAATATCCATTCCCAGAGTTTCAGAAAGTTTAGCCTGGTGAATTTGCTTGCTTAAATGAATGAGTGCTTTACTGGGAACGCATCCGGTATTCAGGCATTCTCCACCAATACTTTTAGCATTTCGATCTATTAGTAAAACATCCATACCTAATTGCAGCATTCCCAAAGCAGCACCAAGACCACCTGAACCTGCTCCAATTACAATCAAATCATAGGTTTTATCTTTCATAAATACTTAAGTTTTTATGATGATAAATTGCTGATGGAAGCTCAGAATAATCTGCTTTGATCAATACTTCAAATGATTCATTAAGCAGCTCTTGGCGCTTTTGTAGCGGAATAGTTAATGGTAATTGAGCTAATCCCAGTATTCGTCTAAATATCTCAACAGCGGTATATTGTTGGCGTAAGTTTTCGTCAAGAGGTGCTCTTTCTTTGTAATACTTTAGGGCCTTTTGGATAATCTCTTCAGGTTGATTGGCCATCTTGAGATGAGCAATGGTAACCCCGATTTCAAATTCCGGTTCTCCAAAAAAGCAGAATTCCGGATCTATAATTCTAATGCCGTCTGCTGATTTTAACCAACTTCCGGGGAAATAATCGCCATGTAAAAGGCTGTTTCCCTCCTGTAAATAACGCTTCCCTAATTTTTCAATTTTACCTTTAAGATTTTCATCGGATTTATAGGGCTCAGCTACTTTTTGCAGACCTGGCAGGACAGCATCTAAATCAAGGCCGTTTTCTTCTAAAAAAGGATATACGAAAATATGTTTATGATTTAATTCCCGCATTTTTCGGTTAGGCAGGTTTTTCTTTGAATCCTGCCGTGTAAGATTCGTATGCAAATCGGCAGCAAAAGTTATGATTTCAGCTAATTCATCGTCATTTAAAATTTGCCCGGTTTCATACAAAAAAGTATAGTCCGTTGCTTCACCGAGGTCTTCCAGAAATAACACATAGTTCTTCTCATCAACTTTCAGGAGCTTCGGCATTTTACTTTTCAAATTACTATGGCCGGAAACCAGCCCGTAAAATTCTGCTTCTCTTAAAGTTCTCGTGACTGGGGCTTCTACCTGGGGATATTTCTCTACATATTCCCGACTTTGTTTTAGTATAAAGCTTCTTCTGTTGGTTTTTACGCGCAGGGTGAAATTCATATTTCCATCACCCGGCACTTCTGTGGAGGTGATTTTTTCACCTGTTTTTAACCAGGATTGGGAGTGCAGATATTTTTCTACAGTTTCTATATTGGCTGTTAAATGAACAATACTTTTCAAAATCAGAGCTTTTTCTAGTTATTAATAAGACTTTTCATCAATTTGTCGTGGTAGCCATCTACCACTCCATAACAATAAGTTACCGGAAATCCATTTTCTGAATTACAAATTAAATATTGTTTGAAATTATTTTTTGGTGAATCTAATAACATATCGTTCTCGTGAATTTCTAAATTAGCATTTAGTTCTTCTGAAATGATATCTTCAGGAGCTATAAGGTAATGACTTGCCAACACATCAAAAGGGTTAAATCCGGTTTCGCCTACTTGTTCCCATTGCTGCAGCCAGGGTTTAGATTTTTCTGCCAGCCAACTTGTAGCTGAATCTCCGTTTTTCATACTATCGAGATCTTCTGCGGTTATCCAGACTTTGTTTGATATTTCAAAAGGGCAAAGAACAACTTTGACTCCGCTTTCAAACAGTATTCTGAAGGCATCGTTATCAAGATCAAAATTAAGGTCTGGCGCATGATGCGCTGTGGGGTTTCCTATTTCAAAATAAGAGGTGGCTATTCGTCTTCCTGCAACCAAAACAACTTCTTTAATCTGTGATTTCAGTTCGGGATAAAGTAACAGTAAGGTTCCTACATTCGTTGCGGGACCTATTGCAAGGATGGCCATTTGATCTTTTCTTAGGGCTGCTGCCATAGCTTCAACCGCTGCGTTACTCTCTACCTCCTCCAGGTGGATCTTTTCCGCGGCTCCTTTATAAACCGGGATGTCATAAGGTGCAAAATTGCTTACCATTTCATTACTAAGGCGGTAGGCATCGTCAATTCTGGTATTCCCAAAAACAGTACTTATTCCTTTAATATCAATATTCTCTGCCTTAAAAAGTTGTAAAAGGGCATATGCATCATCTACATCGCTATAACCCTCCCGATTGTATCCTTTCATACCCACCGCGAGGTCAGCATCAACCCAGATTTTCTTTTTTGAATTTTTAAAATTCGACTTTGTTAGAAACGATTTTTGATCGGGTTCCTTGTTTAAATCATCGCTTGCCAGCAACATAGCATCTGGTGTGTCGACATCCTGGTTAGTAGTAGTTTCCAATAGGGCAAGTTTAGCAGAACCAGTTTCTTTTTGTGAGTCGGAGCCATAGGCCGCTATAAAGCTGATAAGAATTATACTTAATAAAATTTTGGTTTTATAAATCATAATGTGAGCAATGTTTATTTATCTTGATTTGGTTTAGCGTTCGGTCTGGTCTGTTAGAAAACGGTTATTCCGTTTCCCACCAGCCTTTACTGTTAATATTATCTCCGCCAATACGCTCTGCGGCTTCTTCATAATTCAATCTATTGGTTGCCTGTTCAGATTCCGGGTAAAGATACCGAACGGGAAAACGATCGTCATTTAAATTATCTGGCCCGGGTTTGAGATTTGGAATTCCGGTCCTACGTACGTTGAACCAGGCTTCGTGCCCATTATTGATAAGACTAAGCCACTTTTGTGTCAGGATCTTAGTGAGATTATCCTCGCCAAGCGCGATTGCCTCCCGGCTAAAATAGTTTATAGGCACTTCTACTTCCAAATATTCAAAATTCGCCCTAATCCCTCCCCTGTAATAAGGTTCGGGATCCTGAGAAATGTACCCCCGTTCGGCGGCTTCTGCCAGAGCAAACTGAACTTCAGCATATTGCATATACTGCCCGTTCACAGCATCAGGGATGTCACGGAACATAGCACCAAAAAGGGATATATCGTTTAGATTAATACCTTTTGAGCTAATGGTCTCTCGACTCTGGCCGTTGGTTAAACCCTTGTATTCAGGACTGCCATCATTTACACTTTTCTGTGTGGGCTTATACAAAACTTCCACTCTGGGATCGTTCCATATCGTTAGGACCGAATCTACCGTTTTTGTCATCCGGTGTTCCTGGTACAACCCAAGCCCCGCAAGAAACATCGGCCAGTGGTTTGGAGCTGTGCTTAGGTAAGGAACCACAGCATTTTGTGAATTGGATTCAATCAATTTTCCTGAATCTGCCAGTTCTTGAATTTTGGAGTAATCGGTAAGTCGATTACTAATGCGCATCAGGTAGCGTAGACGCAAGGAATTGGCAAATCTCACCCATTTATCCAGGTCGTTCTGAAACATTACATCTCCTTTGATGGAAGCGGTTGTATTTTCCAAGGTAGTGGCAGACCTCTCCAGGATGGCCAGAATTCCTGTTTCGGGATGGGTGTAAATATTTTCCTGGGTGTCATATTTCGGTGTGAAATTACCATCCAAGGCCTGAATAGCTTCAGTATATGGCACATCGCCCCACATATCGGTTAACTGTGAGAAAAGGTAACTTTGTAATATATCACCCACTGCGGCATAGGCCTCATTGGATGCAGGAAGTTCCTTCAAAGATCGAATATCTGATTGTAATCTGAAAATGTTATTCCAGTAACCACTGTTCGAGCCCATTTCGTAGCGGTCTATTCTTTCAAACTCCACACTGGCTGCAAATTGGTCGAGGTAATTTGCCAGCCGGAATCCCTGATCGTAGGTGTTCATATTCGCTTCTACTGAAATGATATTGGCCAGGAGGAATTGAGGATCTACGCTTTCGGGAGAATTAGGGTTTGTATTGATCTCTTCAAAATCACTGGTGCAACCAGATAATAACAAGCTTAAAATGCTATATCCAAGAAGGATTTTTTTAATGTATTTCATGCTATTGCTTTCTAAAATTGTGTTTTTAAACTCATTCCGAAACTACGGGTAGAGGGATACGACATATCTTCCACTCCATATACGATGTTTCTACCCTGCAGGGCATTCAATTCCGGGTCAAAATGCGGATTTTCGGTAAACAGCAAAAGGTTGCTTCCTACAAAACCTAATTTCAGACTCTCAAAACCAATGGACTCTGAAAATTTCTCTGAAAAAGAATAGTATAGGCTCAGCTGTCTAAGCTTTACATAAGACGCACTGTAGAGTGCACTGGCTTCATTTCCACGGTCATAGAAGTTATTGTAAAACTGGCTTGCAGGAACCGAAGTGGTATTAGGTACATATTGAGGGCTTTCAGGAGTGCCTACGTTGGTAACCCCTTCCCCAATCACTCCATTTTCACGCCCGGCCAGTGTTTCTTTCAACACTCCCGAAGTACTTCCCAGGGCTTTGGTGCGGGAGACAATAGTGCCGCCTTTACGCCAGTCGAATAAAATATTCAGGTTAAAATTCTTATAACTGAAACTGTTATTAAAGCCTACAATAAAATCGGGATTGTAATTTCCTAATAATTTTAAGGTTCCGTCCTGTACGGGAAGTCCGTTGGAATTATAAAGGGTCTCGCCGTCAATCTCTACAAAACCGGTTCCATACATATCTCCCACTTTTCCGCCTTCACGTGCGATATAGAACACAGAATTTGAACCTCCTGAACCACCAAATACATCGGCAGTACCGGTTACAAACTGGGTGACTCCATCGGGAAGCTCAGTGACTTCACTTTCGTAAGTAGAATAATTTAAAGAGGACTTCCAGTTAAAATCCTGCGCCTGGATGATCTTACCGCTTATCGCCGCTTCAAATCCTTTGGTGCGAACTTCTCCACCATTTACATTATAGTTAAGAAAGCCGCTGGTAGGGGAGATAGGACGGGAAATAATCTGGTCTATACTCACATTCTGATAAGCTGAAAAATCGGTTTGCAGCCTTCCCTCGAAAAACCATGCTTCTAATCCAGCTTCATAGGCATTGAGTCTTTCCGGCTTTAAATTGATATTTTTCAGTACGGTTTCGTTAGTTACCCTGAAGTTGGAGCCGTAATTTTGATTGAACAGGAAGTTCTGCGCATTTTGGTAAGGATCTGTATCATTTCCCACACTGGCCACACTTCCTCTTAATTTCAGGAAGGAAACAGCTTCGGGCAGCTCAAACATATTTGAAATAACATAGCTGAAGCCGGCTGAATAATATGCGAAAGAATTATTATCTGCTGGCAACGTACTACTCCAGTCGTTTCTGAAAGTAAGATCCAGATACACCTGATCTTTATAGGATAAATTTCCCGTACCGTATAAGCTATTGATCCTTTTCTCAAAATCCTGGCTGTCGCCTTTTAAAGGAGTTGCGGAGTTTGCCAGGGTATAGATTCCCGGAAGTGCCAGTTGGGAAGCTTCTGCAAACTGATATTTGATATGCTGATCGAACCTGTTTCCCCCGGCAGTTAGCGAATACTTCCAATCCTCATTAAAGCTGTCCCGGTAGGTGAGAAGAAAATCGGTATTCAGTTCCCTGAAATTCACATTATCTTCCCTGTAGGTTCCCTGCGGATTTCTGTTGGTACTCACCGCTCTTCTAAATTCACGATCATCATTGTAGGTGTCCAATCCAGCTCTTATCTTTAAACTTACTTTATCGGTAATATCATAAGTTGCTGCAACATTTCCCAGAACCCGGTTTTTTTCAAAACTATTGGTATTCTCAAAAAGGGTGAGGTAAGGGTTGGTAAGCCATAAATAGTTAAAATCAAAATGCTGCACACCTTCCTGCCCTGCCTGCCAGTAATCTCTTAAGGATGAAATATTGGTTTGCCGTCCTGTCCAGTTAAAGCCGTACATCACATTTTCATACCCATAACCCAGATTTGGCCGATTTCCACTTCTTGTATTTATATAATTCAAAAAAGTATTAATACGGAAATCTTCTGTTAGTTCCTGATCCAGGCTTAAGGAGATACCATCCCTTTTTAGATCGGTATTGGGTAGAATACCTTCATTTTTCAGGCTGCTATAAGAGAGCCTGGCGCTTCCTTTTTCCCATCCCGAACTAACAGCAATATTATTCTGATAAGTTACCCCAGTTTCAAAAAAGTCTCTGACATTATCAGGTCTGGAGACCCAGGGAGTAGGAGTGATTTCAGTAAAAGAGCCACCTGGGAAAGTGCGGACAATAACATCGCCACCTCGAACCGAATTGCCATTAATATCTACTGAAGGACTGTCGAATTGAGGAATCAGAAGACCCTGATCCAGCCTGGGGCCATAACTGCTAATTCCGCCATCGTTCACCCCGGCACCGATTCCGTTTTCAAAAGCATATTCCCCGTTGGAACCACCTCCATATACGTTCTGATAATCAGGAAGTGTGAGTAATGTTTCTATGGTGATGGAACTGCTGGTGCTCACTCCCAAACCACGGTTATTTTTTCCTCTTTTGGTAGTGATAAGGATCACCCCATTAGCCGCCCTGGTTCCATATAATGCTGCGGAGCCGGCACCTTTTAAAACCGAGATGGACGCAATATCATTGGGACTAATTTCAGAAGCTCCATTTCCATAATCTATTTCCTGCAGGGCTCCATCATTAACCAGGTCACTGGTAATTTGTTCATTGTTGATGGGAACACCATCTACTACAAACAGCGGTTGATTGCTGCCTCCCAGAGAATTTTCTCCTCGAATCACTATTCGTGAAGAAGAACCCACTCCTGAAGATCCATTGGTGATCTGTACTCCGGCGACCTGGCCGGCCAGGCTGTTTACCACATTTGGCACGGTAACATCGGTTAGTTTTTCAGACCCGATTTCGGTCACGGCAGATACCAGCGATTGTCTTTCTTTTTCAATACCCAAGGCGGTAACTACTACTTCATCTAGAGATTCCGATGAAGTTTGGAGTATAATTTCTTGCGGAAAATTTCCGTTTATAATTTTTATTTCACTTGTTTTAAATCCAATAGATGAAATTTTGATAGTAAAGTTATTTGAATTCGTCTCGATGCTAAATTCTCCATTTTTGTCGGTGCTGGTATAGTTATCTGTTCCCAGTTCCTGGATGGTAGCAAAAGCCACAGGCTCACCATTGTCGTCAAGAACAGAAGCTTCATAGGTTTGGATTTGTCCCTGCAGAATGATGGTAGAAAACAGAATAATTGCCGTCATAAGTATTTTCATATAAATTAGTTAGGTTTCTAAATAAAGAAATTTAAATAGTAAAATATCTTTTGGATCACACTCCTATATTCTTTATTTATACCATCTTCAGAAAAAAATCACCCAATATTTTATTTTTTCTTAAATTTCTTTTCTCTCAAATTTGTCCTGTTATAGTTATCCGAATTCAGGTCAAGGATTTACCACGGTTATATATCTTAAATACCGTATAATTTTTTTGAATTAGACCGGAGATCACTAAGCGGTAAGCCTGGTTTGGTTATTCTAAACGCTTAAAATCAAATAAAAAACTAAATGTCTGTAAAAATGAAATATATATTGATTTCCGTTTTAGGAATTTTTATTCTAATTCCAGGTTATGTTCTACTAAACAAATCGGGTTTCCTTGGTATGGCGGGACTGGATGATGCAGGTCTACATTGGGATAAAAAAACAAATGGACTTACTTCTACCATAGATCCCATTTTGGACCATACAAGCTGGGATAATTTATTAGAAAAATATGTGGACCAGGATGGGAACGTAAATTACCAGGGTTTTGTAAAGGAGAAAAAAGAACTCGAAGAATACCTTTCTTACCTGGCTGAAAATCAGCCGAAGGAATCCTGGCCAATTGAGGAACAGCTCGCTTACTATATTAATCTATATAATGCAGGTACCGTTTTATTGATTGTGGAAAATTATCCCGTTGCCAGTATTAAAGATATTGATAAACCCTGGCGTAAGGAATTCATCAGGATTGGTGATAAAAATATTTCACTGGGTACAATAGAGCATAGTATTTTGAGAAAAATGAATGAATCGCGAATCCATTTTGCCATAAATTGTGCTTCTTTTTCCTGTCCAAAATTACTCAATGAGGCTTATACAGCATCCGAATTAGAAAACCAACTAGAAGAAGTTACGAAAGGCTTTATTAATTCTGACAAGAACAACATCGATAAAAATCAGCTAGAATTATCAAAAATCTTCGATTGGTATAAAAAAGATTTTCCAAAGGGAGATTTGATATCTTATGTAAATAAATATAGCAAGATCAAGGTTAATGAAGATGCTGAAGTTGATTTTATGGATTATGATTGGCGTTTAAATGAACAGTAATCCGTGCATCAGTATAGTAATACCTGTTTTTAACGAAGCTGACAATATCCTGACACTAATAGATTCCTTATATGAAAATAGTACGGGATTTGTTCACGAAATTTTAGTGGTCGACGGTGGTAGTAGCGATGGTATAATTGAGTTGCTAAGATGTGATAAGCGCGTTAAAGTATTGAAATCGAAAAAAGGAAGAGCAAAACAAATGAATTATGGTGCTCAAAAGGCAAAGGGAGATATTCTTTATTTTCTTCATGCTGACAGTTTTCCTCCTGAAGATTTTGACCTACTCATCGTGCTTTATTTACAAAAGAAACACTTGGCCGGTTGTTTCCACCTTAAGTTCAAGTCCAGGCATTGGTGGTTGCAATTAGCAGGTTGGTTAAGTAGTATTAACCACATTTCCGGCAGAGGTGGAGATCAGTCTTTATATGTGGAGAGTAAGTTATTTCGGGATCTTGGGGGATACAATGAAGATTATATTATTTATGAAGACATTGAATTTATTAAGCGCTTATATGGGAAACCTCAAACCCGGTTTAAAGTTATTAAAAAGCCAATATTAACTTCAGCCAGGCGGTATGAAAAAACTGGTATCTGGAAATTACAGAAAGTATATTTTCAAATTTACTTCCAGAGCCTTTTAGGCGCTGGTCCTGAAAAGCTTTATGAACACTATAAAAAAATACTGTGAGTAAACCTAATAAAAAACACATCGTCATTATAGGCAATGGGATTTCAGGAATTACCTGTGCGCGCCATATCCGGAAAAATTCCGATGCAAAAATCACGGTTATTTCTGCGGAAAGCGATTATTTCTTTTCCCGTACTGCTTTGATGTATGTATATATGGGCCATATGAAATGGAACCACCTGAAACCTTATGAAGATTGGTTTTGGGAAAAAAACCGCATTGAATTAAAAAAAGCCCGGGTTGATAATATAGATTTTGAAACAAAAACACTTCATTTTTCTTCGGAAGAAACCCTGAATTATGATAAGCTGGTTTTGGCCACGGGTTCGGTTTATAATAAATTCGGTTGGGAAGGTCAGGATTTAAAAGGCGTACAGGGATTGATTTCCAAACAGGATTTAGAACTCCTGGAAGAAAATACCC
>JAGXII010000088.1 GCA_024635735.1 Christiangramia sp.
GAGTAAATCTGGTCAAACAATCGCTTCCTCCCACGATCACTCTTTTCAGTTTCCCGGCTTCAATTAGCCTCGCTCCCATCATGATTGCATTTGCCGAAGAAGAGCAAGCGGTACTGATTGTTGTTACGAAGGAATTAATCCCAAAATATTCTGCAATCTTTCCGGTAGTGAATCCCGGATGTTGCGCCTGAATAAATTTACGATGTACCGAATTCCTGGAATATTCGGTATAATAGCGTTCTGTAGCATCAATCCCTCCAACGCTTGTGCCTGATATAAATCCGGTATCTGAAGGAAATTCCGGAAGATCACAATTCGACAGCAAATCAGAAACAGCAAGAGTCCCTAATAATGCTGCACGTGTAAAATTATGAGCTTTTGGAAGTTGAAGGCTTTCAGCAAATTCTGAATCCTTCTTTTCAATTTCACCTACAAGAAGTTTATGATTGGTTTCAAGAATTTTTGGATAATCAAGACCGTCCTTACCAGACCTTATTGATGAATAATTATCTTTAAGATTATCTCCTAAAGAAGAAATTATTCCGGCCCCGGTGACGGCAATGCCTTTCATAGCCTATTTTGTACGGTGTTTCTCTATAAAATCTGCCATAGTGTTTATGGAGTTAAAAACTTCCTTTCCCTGTTGAGGGTCTGATAGTTTAATGCCATAGTCTTTTTCAAGAAGTACGATAAGTTCTAAAGCATCTATACTGTCAAGTCCCAGCCCATCTCCAAAGAGAGGCTCATCATTTTCAATATCACTAACCTCCATATCTTCGAGATTAAGCTGTTCTATGATACTTTTTTTAAGTTCTGTATGTAGGTCATTCATGGGTGGCAAAATATAATTTTTGTAGCTTTTCTTCATTGAATAAAGTTTGGCCACTTCGGGTAATACGGCACAAAAATACATCATATTCACTATTGTGCAAGTCAACCCAGCCACAAACCGCTTCATTTGTATTTGGTCTCAAAAAAAGATCGTTGATATAGCTTATAAATAATGCCGCATCAAAATTGCGCTGGACAAAGAAAATATTTTCTGTTTTGAGTTGATGGCGAATGCTAAGCTCTCCTAACATTATATTTGGCAAGGTATAAACAAATAATGAAGGAGAGGGAAACTCGTTTATTGTCTTCAGATATTGCTCATCGGTATCAAGGCTGGATGCCGAATTTCCAAAAACAAGCGCTGTTTCCTCATCTGCCTTTTCACCAGAATAAAGAATTTCCATAGCCAGGAAAGCAAGTTTTGAAAGATTATCCATTTTGTAAAATTTAGGATATTTCAAATTCAAGTATTTGAAAATGTTTTTCAGAAACTCAGGCAGATCCTTTGAAGTTTCAATGCCATCCAGCTCCTCCCCGTTTTTTAGCACTATGCCATTCCTTATGACGACTGAATCTTTTATAAAAATTCCGGCTTTCATAAACTTTCTTTTTTAAGAAGCATCGCAAGATTACATCCTCCAAATCCGGAAGCAATTTTAAGTGCTGTATTTAAATTCAGTTTCTGGTGTTTTTTAATAATATTCAAGGCTTTGGAAACGCCGGAATCCGAATAGTTAAGAGAGGCGAATAGTTCGTTATTTAATAAACATTGTTTGGTGAGGATTGTTTCAATAAGTCCTGATGTTCCCAGGCTATGCCCGTAATAAGCCTTCAAACTGTTCATCTGTACCTTGTTTAAACCGGCACGATCAAATGCGATAGCTTCCATTTCGTCATTAAATTCTGTGGCTGTACCATGAGCCGAGAGGTAATCGATATTTTCAGGATTTATATTTTCAGAATCCAGTAATCTGGAAATACTAAGATAAAGTCCTTCTCCGGTCCTGCTGGGGCCAGATATATGGTTCGCGTCGTTAGCGGTATATGAATCTATATAAGCAATCTGCTGTCCCTTTTTTGACTCTGGTTTACCAATTAAGATCGCTGCGGCTGCCTCCCCTAAACTAATTCCATTCCTGTCATTTGAAAAAGGCCTGCACGGATTTGGACTTATCGCCTGAAAAGACTTAAAACCTGAGAGGACAAATTCTGATACCAGATCTCCTCCTGCAACTATTACCTTGGAAAATTTTCCTGAGTTGATAAAGGTATTCGCTGTTTTAATAGCCAGGGTACCTGAAATGCAGGCATTGGAAACTACAATGGGTTCCTGTTTGAAACCAAAAAAATCAGCGACCACTTCGGCCATTTTCCAAAGGAAAACTCTTTCTTCTGAAAATTCACTTTTTCCCAACTGATCTATATTACCTTTTGTAGAAGAAATTATAAGACCTGTATCTTTTAAATCAGGCGAGTCCATCTTACCTATGACCTGACTGATAGCAAGGATAATTAATTTTTCGAGTCGGGTGAATAATTTTATATCTCCTATTTTCTGAAAACGTTGATCTATTAGATCTTCTGAAATTAAACCAGCGTAATAACCCTCAGGAAATATTTTTGAATTTTGATGAAATTTTAAAGCAGACTTACCTCTCCTAATGGCGTCAAGATTACTGGAAGTTCCAAAGCCTAAAGGAGAAATGATTGAATCATGTAGAAGATAATTCCTGTCCATTTATTCCAATCCCATTTTCTTTTTCCAATCTAAGAAAAACGGCGGATTGTTGAGCATCAATTCCGAATTATTATCGGTAAAAACCTGGATCGTCTGGCCGGTACAAATAAGCCTGCCAGAACATACTATCCTGTAATCAAAAATAATCTTGGCTGCGGCAGTATTTATAAATGTAGTTTCAACTTCAAACTCATCGTCATATTTAAGCGGGAGTTTATGCTCACATACCGACTTTACGATGGGCGTAGCGAATCCTTTTTCCTTCATATTCAGGTAAGAAATACCATATTTCCTGCCGAAATCCTCCCTGCCTATTTCAAAATATTTAAGGTAGTTTCCATGCCATACGATTTGTAAAGGATCACATTCATGAAATCGCACACGAAGAGCTGTGCTGGTTTTTAAATAGGCTTCGCTCATTCTACAGTAACCGTTTTCATTTCGGAAGTCGCGATTACAAGACCTCTTTCATTTTCTGTTCTGGCTGAAACGGAGGTTACATTCATAATCTCATGCAAAATTTCCACGTAGGTTCTTAACTTTTCTCCCTTTCTGGGTAGACTAAAGATCTCCACAGTTTTGATGACTCCTATAAATCCGGTTTTAGGTTTAGATTGGCCTGAAAGTGCTCCCTGATAGCCACGATGCAGTGACATACTTTGAGCCATATGTTCTATAAGGCCATTCTCAGAAAGTTTGTTTCCATCTAATAATAAACTATCATCCGGAATCTTAAAGCCTGTAATACCAGTAAGAGCGGTATATTCAAACAAAGTATCTACAAACACAAAAGGATCCTTTTGCGGTATCAGGTTAAGGATTTCTTCCCTTGCTGTTATAGGATGATGTAAAAGATTTTCTGCCATTTTTAACTAAAGTCATTCCAGTAGTCGTAATAGTTGTACCACTGATGCGGATACTTCTTTACCATTTTTTCCAGATCTTCAAGATAAGATTTTAAAATTTCCTGAGAAGTAAATTTATAAGGTTTATAGGGTCTGGCATAAAAATGATAATGGAAATTCTTTTCCCTCATCAAATGAACAAATAACACCGGGATTTTATTTCTTCCCGCTAATTTAAAAGGTCCCTGCGGAAATTTTACTTTTTCACCAAGAAATTCAGCTTTATAGGTTTTGGAATGCTTCAAATATCTGTCTGCGGCAAACACCAGCAATTCGTTATTAGATAAAGCCTCTTTCATTTTAAAAATATGACTTAAATCCTCTTTTAAAACGATGATCTTTACTTCAGATTTCCCGGTAACCGACTCAAGATAATTTCTGATCTGCCTGTGTTCAAAGTCGGTTACCACAAGGTTTACCACAGCATTTGTATGTTTTTCCTCAAAAAAATGTTTCGCCAGGTTAAAATTCCCGATATGAGCAGTGAGCAGAATTCCGCCTTTGTTTTGATTTAGTAATTCTTCAATATATTCCACTCCGTCAAATTCAAAAGTGAACTTATGCTTTAATCCTGAAGTGATCGCGATCCTGTCCAGTTGAATTCTTCCGAAGGTGAAATAACTGCGATATACCTGAAGTGCCGAGTTTATCCGGGAATAACCGAGTCTTTTTCTGAAAAGATAATAAGTGCTCTTTGTAGAATTAAAAGAGAAAATTATAAAATATGCCGCGACAAAAAGAAGAACAAAATAGGTGGTATACAGGCCAAACGTTTTTATGATTTGCACATAAATTTTAAAGCCTAATAAAGTTCCCCGTGATTTACCTTTCCATCCTGCCATAGAATCAGGAGTATAAACCGCCATTAATATTAATCACTTCCCCTGTAATATAAGATGACTTCTCTGAAGCTAGAAAAACCACAAGATTAGCCACTTCCTCTGCCTCTCCAAATCGATTCAGAGGAATGTGCTTTTTTAATTCCTCTTCATTAAAGTCTTTTGTCATATCTGAATTTATAAAACCAGGAGCCACCGCATTTACCGTTACCTTCCGTTTTCCAATCTCCTGTGCAAGTGCTTTGGTGGCCGAAAGCATTGCTCCTTTCGCAGCCGAATAGTTTACCTGACCCGGATTCCCTTTGAGTCCGGAAAGCGAAGCGACATTAATAATTCTTCCATACCTGTTTCTAAGCATATCCTTTAAAACGGCCTGAGTCACATTGTAAAACCCATTTAAACTGGTATTGATCACGGAATCCCATGATTGCAGATTCATAAATACAAACAGTCCGTCTTTAGTGATTCCCGCATTATTTACGAGTATCTCAATGTTAGCGTCAGAATTATTCTTTTTCCAGTTATCAATGGCTGTTTGAGTATTTTCAAAACTGGACACATCAAATTTAAGCAGATCGCATTTAAGCGAAAGTTTTTCAATCTCGTCTTTTACCTTTTCAGCAGCTTCGGTATTCGATTGATAGTTAAGAAGTATATTATAGTTAAGTTCTGATGCCAGTTGAAGACAAATTGCTTTGCCTATTCCTCTTGAACCTCCTGTGACCAACGCGTATTTCATAAACTTA
>JAGXII010000089.1 GCA_024635735.1 Christiangramia sp.
CTTTTAGGTTACGGAAGAATGGGGAAAGCAATTGAAGAAATTGCAATAGAACGAGGACATGAAATTGTTCTGAAGATCGATGAAAACATTGAAAATGCAGAGTTGGATAATAAAAAAATTGATGTAGCTATTGATTTTAGTGTTTCAAAGGCAGCTTTTAAAAATATCACTACTTGCTTTAAGCATAATATTCCTGTAGTAAGTGGCACGACCGGATGGCTAGACGATTACGAAAAGGCCCGAAAAATATGCAAGGAAAACGATTCAGCCTTTATTTATGCTTCTAACTTCAGTATTGGGGTAAATATATTTTTCGAGGTAAATAAGCATTTAGCAGAAATGATGAAAGGTCTTGAAGAGTATTCAGTAGAGATTGAAGAGACCCATCATGTTCAGAAGCTTGATGCTCCCAGTGGAACCGCTATAAGTCTGGCGCAACAGATCATTGAAAAATATCCGAAGAAAAAAGGATGGCAACTTGATGAGGCCGATGATGACGAAATAGCTATCCACGCTAAAAGAATCGAAGATGTTCCAGGCACTCATGTGGTAACTTACGATTCTGAAATAGATAGTATTCAAATAATACATACCGCAAAATCAAGAAAAGGTTTTGCTCTTGGCGCAGTGGTAGCTGCAGAATATATAAAGGATAAAACCGGGATTTTCACTATGAAAGATGTTTTATCCAGCCTTTTTTAATTTTTATTGTAACATTTAGGGCGCAAAATTGCCTAATATTCTAAAAGATATTAAAATATGACACTTACCGAATGGTTTCTCTTCTTCCTGTTAGTTCAGGTAATTCATTTTCTCGGAACCTGGAAACTATATCAAAGAGCAGGTAGAAAAGCCTGGGAAGCTGCAGTCCCGGTTTACAATGCAATAGCTCTTATGAAAATGATTAACCGGCCTACGTGGTGGGTGATTTTAATGTTCATTCCTATAGTTAACCTTATAATCTTTCCGGTAATTTGGGTCGAAACCATTCGTAGTTTTGGAAGAAATTCAACTTCCGAGACTTTTATAGTAGTACTTACACTCGGCTTTTATATTTATTACGTCAATTATGCTACTAAAGATCACTATATCGTAGACCGGGATCTTAAACCAAAAACAGAGGCCGGGGAATGGATAAGTTCAATCTTATTTGCGGTCATTGCAGCTACGATCGTGCATACCTATTTTATGCAACCATTCACAATCCCTACCTCTTCCCTGGAAAAAACCTTACTCGTTGGGGACTTCCTTTTTGTGAGTAAGTTTCATTATGGCGCAAGAGTTCCGGAGACAGCAGTTGCATTTCCTATGGTACACGATACTATTCCGATTCTTGGAATAAAGTCATATCTAAATAAACCTCAAATTCCATACTTCAGATTTCCAGGATTTGAGAAGGTGGAAAGGAATGATATTGTAGTTTTTAACTGGCCGGTAGACACGGTAAGGAAATTTTTTGATCGCTCCAATAAGCATTATAACAAACCCATAGACAAGAAGTCTAATTACGTTAAGAGAGCAGTAGGAGTACCTGGAGACTCTCTTAGTGTTGTTGATGGCTATGTTCACATTAATGGGGAAAAACTAAAACTGCCTGGCAGAGCCAAACCTCAGTTTTCTTACGTAGGTCAAACCAAAGGTCAGCCTTTTAACCGGCAGACCCTTTACAAGCTGTATGATATTACCGATGGTTATAATTACAACCCTAATAATAACATGTTTTTTATTCAGTCTTTATCTGATGAAAGCTTTGAAAGATTCAAAAATCATCCTAATGTAGCTTCTATTAGAAGATATGTAGATTCTTCCGGAGTTAAAAATGCAAGCTTGTTTCCTAATAACGGAAAGCTAAATTGGAATAACGATAATTTTGGTCCAATTTATATTCCCAAAAAAGGGGTCACCGTTAAGCTGACTCCCGAATCAATGCCTTTCTATAAAGAGATTATCGAAACCTATGAAGGAAAGGAAATGGGCCACGAAAATCATTTGAGTGTAAATGGAACTGAAGTTCTGCTTAATGGACAGCCTATTGAGAGTTATACCTTTAAACAGAATTATTACTGGATGATGGGTGATAACCGGAATAATTCTGAAGATAGCCGAACCTGGGGTTATGTTCCCGAAAATCATATTGTTGGAAAACCGGTATTCATATGGATGAGTTGGGATTCCAATGCCAGTGGCTTTGATAAAATAAGATGGGACCGGGTTTTCACTACGGTTAAAGGAGATGAAGAACCAACTTCTTTTTTACCTTATTTCCTTATAGCGGTGGTAATTTTCTTCGGCTGGAAATATTTCAAAAAGCGTAGAGAAGCATAAAAAAGCACATGAAACCAGTTTTAGTACATCCCTCCTATTTTGGCCCAATTAGCCAATGGGTAGCAATGGTCAAATCTGATAATTTTATTTTTGAAAATGAAGATAACTATCAGAAACAGACGTATAGAAACCGGTTGTATATCTACGATGCAAATGGAAAACTACTTCTTAATATTCCTATTAAGCATAGCTCAGCCCTTGGCATCAATACAAAAGAGAAACAGCGATACAGGGATGTTCAGATAGAAAACGACTTCGACTGGCAGGTAAGACATTGGAGGGCATTGAAGGCCTCGTATCAAACCTCCCCCTTTTTTGAATTTTATGAAGATGAACTCAATCCGCTTTATGAGAAAAAATTCAAATTCCTGATGGATTTCAATTATCACTGTATGGAATTTGTTGCCGATTGTTTACAAATTGACTGGCAAATTAAAAGAACAAGTGAATTTATCCTTCAGCCCAAAGAACAGGTAGACCTGAGACCATTAGTAAATGCTAAGGAAACCCATGGTTTTGAAAATTTGGTTTACACACAGGTATTTGATTCCAAAAAGGGATTCCTGAACAATCTTTCTATTCTGGATCTTATATTTAATGAAGGAAATTCTGCCCTTAGCTATTTACAGGAACAAAAATTAGAGCCCTATTTTACTTAGAATTGGATAATGATCTGAATAATCGACTTCAAATCTATTAAAACTTTCTATGCGCATTTGTTTTCCTACCAGCATAAAGTCTATCCGAAGGGGAAAGTAATTCAGCTTAAAACTTTGTCCAAAACCGTTGCCCTCCTCAAGGAAAGCATCTTCAAAGTCTCCGGCAGATTTTAGTAAGGTATAAATATAAGAGAAGCTGGTATTGTTAAAGTCACCGGCAATCATAGTTTTATATGGAGTACTTTCAATTACGGGTAATAAAGATTCTGCCTGATCCTGCTGCAGTGAAAATCCATATCCTATTCTGGCTAATAATTTTCTGGAATCTTCCTTTTGGAGATCATCAATTGCAGGTTTTATATTTAACGACTGAAAATGAACATTGAAAATCCTGACGGTATCTTTATTGTTAATTAATAGATCGGTGTAAATAGCATTATTATTACCATCCTGAGGAAAATTAAGGGATGCCTTATTTATAATAGGAAACTTAGAAAAAATAGCCGATCCAAATTCAGAATTTTTTCCTTTCAGAACTACATAGCTGTAGGGATACAATTCCTTTAGAGCCACTTCCCCCACATAATATTCCTGCATACATAAAACATCCGGTTGCTGCTCTTCAACAAATTCAGTGATCTTAGCCGGAATATCTATTCTCTCAGACCATTTATAATTATTAAACATTCGTACATTATAACTCATGATGCTAAAATCTGAGCAGGTTTTTTCTTCTTCAGAAGAATTAAAAGTTATAAAACGGGTTACATAGTTGTATCCCAGAACAAGTACAATAAGGGATAGTAAAAATTGTTTCTTAACCCGAAAAAGCCAGTACAGCAGGAAGGTAATATTTAGTATAATAAGCACCGGAACACCGAGACTTAATACAGATAGTAGCGGAAATGTCTTTGGAGGTATATGTGGCAATAAATAGGATAGCAGCAAGGCAAATGCCGCCAGAGAATTCAGGATAAAAATGAATTTATCAAATGGCCTCAAATTCTTCATTTACTCTTCTTTACCCGCCTGAAACAGAAAGTCCTTTTCAGCCTTTGTAAGGCTTTCATAACCACTTTTACTAATCTTATCCAGAATAGCATCCACTTTTTTCTGCTTTTCATCCTTATCTATGGACCCCGAGCTCTTAGGTTTGGTTTTTGGCTTTTGACCACGGTATACGGTTTTCATCTTTGCCTTCTTGTCACGCGGTTTAAAGAGTGAAACAAACCAGTCTAAAATATTTTCAAACCATTTACCAATATCATTACCTTTTTGAAGCTGCTTTGTATACATAAATCCAAGCGCTGCTCCTCCAAGGTGAGCCAGATGCCCTCCGGCATTCCCCATAGGAATTTGAACGACATCCACAATAACCAGAAAAACGGCAATCCACCAGAATTTTACACTTCCCAAAAGAAGTAATCGCACCCTCATATTGGGAATATGTGAGGCAATACCAATTAAAACAGCCATAACTCCGGCCGAAGCACCTATCAAATAAGAACGTCCGGTTCCCTGAAAAGCTGGAAAAAGATTATAGCTAAGCATATACACCAGGGCTCCAATGATTACTCCAAGAAAGTAATAATTAAGTAGTCGCTTTGGTGAAAAATAATTCAGAAAATAAATTCCGGCAAAATAAAGAATAAGCATATTAGAAAGAATATGCCAGATGCCTGCATGCAAAAAAGAATAGGTTATTATAGTCCAGGGCTTAAATAAAAATTCTCCCGGATCTTTAGGAAAAACAAACCATTGCATTAAAAAATCAGAAGGTACCTGAAAAAGAAAACCGATGGTCCTGACAAGGAAAAATATGATAAATACAAGCACATTAAGAGCAATGAGCTTTTCAGTGACCGTAGCCGTCTGGATCCTATATCTTATTTTATCTGATGATCCCATCAATACCAGCGATTATTTTTGAATTGATTTTTCTTCCAGTAATACATCATTATAAATCCAAAAAGAGCTCCACCTACATGGGCAAAGTGAGCTATAGATCCACCAAATAATGAAAATCCTGTAAAGCCGGAAAACAAATCTAATGCAATTAATCCGGGAATAAAATATTTGGCTTTAATTGGAACCGGGACAAATAGAAGAAATAATTCCACATTAGGAAACATCATTCCAAAGGCTACCAGAATACCATAAATAGCACCGGAAGCACCTACAGCAGGATTTGAAAATGCCTGCAGCATAGACCGCAAGGTTCCTTCATCTACACCTTGTGGAATTCTAAACTGATTCGTCTGGAATGCCTGAGTCACAAATTCGTTAACATCTGCCGGAGACATTCCAACAGACATGAGAGCATCAACCCCATTTTGATAAGCAAAGAAATTTACGAGCGTATGCAACATGGCCGCGCCAATCCCCGCTGAAAAATAGAAGAAGATAAATTTTTTCTGTCCAAGCATTTGTTCAATCGGGCTTCCAAAGGCCCATAAGGCGTACATATTGAAAAGAATATGCATAAAACTTCCATGCATGAACATATGACTAACAGGCTGCCATATTTGAAAATTGGGATTCTTAAAAAACCATAATGCAAAATATTCATAAGCCACGTCACCAATTAGTTGACTTCCTATAAAAAATATCACATTAATAATCAGTAAAACCTTTACGGTTTCTGTCATTCTTCCCATTAGGCAAATTTTTTATCCAGTTCATCTACAGAAATCGTAGAGAACACTGTTTTATTAAAAGGGCTCAGGCCAGGTTCTTTACAGGCAAATAAACGGTTCAGAATATGTTGTTGTTCTTCAGAGTTCAAAAGTGTTCCAGACCTAACTGCCATACTTTTCGCGAGAGACTTGGCCAAAAGATCGGTTTGTGTAAAACCATTATCCGGCACTTCCTTTTCAAAATCAGAAAGCAATTGTTCCAGTAATATTTCAACCTCACTTTCAGGAATTAAAGTAGGAATTCCGGTTATCTCAACTTCATCCTTTCCAATTTCAGCAAATATAAAACCGGTTTGTTCCAGTGATTCTTTAATTTCCTTTAGCATCTCAATTTCCTGATGATTAAATTGAAGCCTTAAAGGAAATAAAAGTTGCTGACTTACAGCAGCAGAAACTGTTATATTCTTCAGTAATTCTTCATAAAGAATTCGTGTATGTGCCCGATGTTGATCAATTACGAGCAGCCCGCTTTTTAAAGTGGAAACAATATATTTTTTCTGAAGTTGAAAAGTTGATTTTCCAGATGCCTCGTCGTTACTCCCAAAAAGACTCCCGGTTACCTCCTCGCTTTCAAATTCTATTTGTTTGACGTCGATACCAGATTCATTTTCTGCATCCAACCCAGAATAAAGACTTTCCCATTCTCCGGGCTTCTCTTTTCTGAAATTATTCCCGGAAGAATAGTTAGACTTTGAACCTACTTCATTTTGAAATGGATTAAAATTTCGGTCTACTTCTACCTGAGGAACATTGGCGCCTTTATTTTTGTATTCGTACGGTGTATCCAATTCAGAATCTCTTTCAAAGTCGAGCATTGGCGCGACATTGAATTGCCCTAAACTATGTTTAATTGAACTCTTCAAAATGGCATAAAGGGCATGTTCATCATCAAACTTGATCTCAGTTTTTGTGGGATGAATATTTATATCGATAGACTTAGGGGCTACCTGGAGATACAAAAAATAGCTTGGATAACTCTTATCTTTAAGCAGCCCTTCAAAAGCAGCCACAACGGCATGATTTAGATAGGGGCTTTTAATAAAGCGATCATTAACGAAGAAAAACTGTTCTCCCCTTCTTTTTTTTGCGAATTCGGGTTTTCCAACGAATCCGGATATTTCCACAATACCCGTATCCTCATCAACAGGCACCAGTTTTTCATTGGTTTTACCTCCAAAAATATTGGTGATGCGCTGCCGGAAATTGGCTGGCGGAAGCTGAAACAACTCATTCCCGTTATGGGTTAATGAAAAACTTATATCTGGATGAGCAAGTGCCACACGTTGAAATTCATCTATAATATGGCGCGTTTCCACTGCATCAGATTTCAGAAAATTTCTCCTTGCGGGAATATTATAAAAAAGGTTTTTAACGCTAATGCAGGTTCCTTTTGGGGTTACACAAGCCTCCTGTGAGGTCACATGACTGCCTTCAATCTTTATAATAGTTCCTATTTCGTCAACTTCCGTTTTCGTTTTTAATTCCACATGAGCGATCGCTGCGATAGAGGCTAGCGCTTCACCCCTGAAACCCTTTGTACGTAAACTAAAAAGATCATCGGCAACTTTAATTTTTGAGGTAGCGTGACGTTCAAAACTCATGCGTGCATCGGTAAGACTCATCCCTTCTCCATCATCAATAATTTGAATAAGAGTTTTCCCCGCATCCTTTATAAGCACCTGAATGCGGCTGGCTTTTGCATCTATTGAATTTTCGAGAAGTTCTTTTATTACCGAGGATGGACGCTGCACCACTTCACCCGCAGCGATCTGGTTGGCAACGTGATCGGGCAACAATTGAATAATATCACTCATTTATTGGGGAATCGAGAAAATGGACAAATCAAAATCTAAAATCCACAAACAAATAAAAATCAAGATTAAAATGATAAAAAGAACCCGGCGGTTAATACTTCTATTTCCACGGGTACGGTTCATTTTACGAGCCTCAGCCCATTGGGAACCAAAATCAATGGCATTTGTGGTTTCCCTGTATTTATTAAATTTAGAATCAAAGTCATAGATATTACCGGTATCCTTACCCTTATAATAGCGTGGGGTGTAGTTATACCTTGTATTTTTTCTAACCTTGTATAAATTGATTTTCAAATCTGTGAATTGTTTGCTTTTCCAAATTTACTCAAAATGCTTCAAAAATCCGAAGCACAGTAGTATTAATCACAAGCGCAATAACAATGCCGTTTTATATGGAATAGAAAGGAATTTATCCTTTAAAAAACTTTGCGTCTTTTCTTAGCTGTGCCATTTTAATAGCGGCTATGGCCGCTTCGGTACCTTTATTACCGTGTTTTCCACCACTTCTGGCGCGGGACTGCTCAATATTATTATCGGTAAGCACACAAAAAATCACCGGAATATCATTTTGAACATTCAAATCCTTGATACCCTGAGTGACACCTTCACAAACAAAATCAAAATGTTTGGTTTCTCCCTGGATAACACTTCCTACCGCAATCACTGCATCAAGCATGTCGAAGGTTTCCTGCATTTTCTTACATGCATAGATCAACTCAAAACTACCCGGAACATTCCAGCGAACAATATTCTCTTTTAGAACACCATTCTCCATGAAGGCATCGAAAGCACCCTGAAAGAGTCCTTCGGTTATCTCATCGTTCCATTCTGAAACAACAATCCCAAACCGAAAGTCTTTCGCGTTTGGGATTGAATCTTTATTATATTCTGAAAGGTTGTTACCTTCTGTAGCCATAATTAATTTTTCATGGTGCCGGCCTGTCCTAAATAAACAGGAACTTTGTCAGCTTCCGGAGATTCAGGATATTCATCCTCTATCTTTGTAAGATATTCTTCCGCAGCGTCTGCCTTTCCTAATTGTATCGCGGTAATCGCAGCTTTCAAAAGGAATCTTGGCGTTGTAAAAGAATTAGACCTCATTTCTGCAGTCTTTTCATAATAACCAAGAGCCTCTTCTGGCTGCTCCAATTGTAAAAAAGCATCACCTATTCCACCGGTTGCAAGTGCTGCCATAATTTCATCATCACTTCCAAAATCTTCCAGCTGCTCAATTGCCTGCTGATATTGCCCGGTTCTTAAATAAGCGAATCCTGCATTATAATGTGCAAGGTTTGCAGCATCTGTTCCACCGTAGTTATCGATGATATCCAAAAATCCGTATTTACCTTCTCCTCCATTAAGCGCTAAGTTATAAAGCGAATCACTTTGAGCTCCACTAGCTCTAAGAGCTGAAGCCATATAATCCTGAGCCTGCGCCATTTCATTGACAGCCTCGTTTTGCTTTGGTTCATGGATAAAACGGGTATACCCTAAATATCCTAAAACAGCAACGATTGCAGCCCCTACAATAATATATATATACTTTTGATTATCGGCCACCCAGGTTTCGAATCTACCAGCCCCTTCATCTAACGTGTTAAATACTTCTGCGGTTGTAGAATCTTCCTCCGCAGTTTTTCTGCGTTCTTCCTTATTGGAAGGCTTGTGTCCTCTTTTCTTATAAGTTGCCATAAATACTTTTTAATGCCTCGCAAAAATATAATATTTTGTGAAAATTAAAAGGGAAAATATTTGTATTTTTTGAATAATTTAAAGTCCTTTTACAACTCAATTCCATTATATCCATTATTATTTTTTATTGCTGAAACACAGCGGTTTATGTATTTAAAAAATCTAAATCTTCTTAATTATAAGAATCTCAGTACTGCCGAATTTGAATTTGACGAAAAGATTAACTGTCTTGTAGGAAATAATGGAGTGGGAAAAACGAATGTTCTCGACAGTATTTATCATCTTTCCTTTGGAAAAAGCTATTTTAATCCTATAACGTCTCAGAATATTAATCACGATTCCGATTTTTTTGTAATCGAGGGTGAGTTTATCAAAAATGAGAAATCTGAGAAGATCCTGGTAAGTGCTAAAAAAGGACAGAAAAAGATCATCAAGCGGAATAATAAGACGTATGAAAAGATAAGCGATCATATTGGATTTATACCCACTGTGATCATCTCACCAGCAGACAGAGACCTTATTATTGAAGGCTCTGAAACAAGAAGAAAATTTATTGACGGAGTAATTTCGCAAAGCGACCATTCTTATCTTAATAAACTTCTGCAATACACCAAAACGGTTTCACAGCGAAACTCACTATTAAAATATTTTGCAGCTAACAATACTTTTGATCGTGACACTTTGGAGGTTTATAATCTCCAAATGAGCAGCCTGGGGCAGGACCTTTTTGAAAAACGAAAGAAGTTCTTAAAAGACTTCATACCTATTTTCAACAAAAGATATGCTGATATCACCAATAATAAAGAGGAAGTAGATGTTATTTATAAGAGTCAGCTTTTCGAAAACAGTCTTTCCAGTCTTCTGAAAGAGAATCTTCAAAAAGACATAGCCCTTCAATACACCTCGGTAGGAACTCATAAAGATGATCTTAGTTTTGAAATTGAAGGTCATCCAATCAAAAAATTTGGTTCCCAGGGCCAACAGAAATCATTTCTGGTAGCTCTTAAACTTGCGCAATTTGATTTTATAAAGCAGATTAGTAAAGTAAACCCCATACTTTTGCTGGATGATATCTTTGATAAACTGGATGAGAACCGTGTTGCACATATCGTCGCATTAGTAGCTACTGATGAGCTTGGACAGATATTTATAAGTGATACTCATGCCGAGCGCACCGAAGAAGTGGTAAAAAGCACTAATCAATCCTATAAAATTTTTAAGCTTTGAGAAAATTTCTAATCATAGGCTTTATTATTTTCCTCGCTGCCTGTAGTAATAATAATCCTCAGGAACAGTTGAAAAATGTTAATGGTTATTGGGAAATCAAAAAAGTAGAAATCGAAAAAGATTCTGTGATTAGTTATGGAATTAGTCAGTATATCGATTATATTGAGATCAAAGATTCTACTGGTTTTCGAAAAAAACTTCAACCAAAATTTGAAGGCGGATATATAACCACCAATTCTTCAGAAGAAGTCAAGGCCGAAATAGAAGACAATACACTTTTTCTGCATTATGCAACACCTTATGACGATTGGCGGGAAGAAGTTTTAAAAGCCAGTGAAGATGAACTGGTAGTAGTTAACCGTGATGGAAAAACATACTATTACCAAAGATATAAACCCCTCTTAACCGAAAACGATGAAAAGGAGAAAGAATGAAGAAATGAAACTCAGCGACCTGCTCAAGAGTTTTGTTGATGAAAATAAACTGGATAAAGGCCTTAATCAGGTTAAAATCAAGGAAGTCTGGAATAACCAGATGGGACCTGCTATCGAAAAATACACCACCGGGATCAAGCTCAAAAATGATGTATTATATATACAATTAAGTTCATCGGTACTCCGGGAAGAACTTAGTTATGGTAAGGAAAAGATCATCAGGATTATGAATGAAGAAATGGGAAAGGAGTTAATCTCTAAACTTGTACTTAGATAAAGAAATAAAAAAACCGGAATGAAAATTCAGCCCGGTTTTTTCTATATAACTAATTTCAAAAGTGCTTAGAACTTCTCTCTTCCAGAGAAATGGAAAGCTCCTTCAATTTGAGCATTTTCATCGCTATCACTTCCGTGTACAGCATTTTCGCCCACATTTTTAGCATATTTTTTTCTAATGGTTCCTTCGGCTGCATCTTCAGGATTTGTAGCTCCAATAAGAGTTCTAAAATCTTCCACTGCATTTTCTTTTTCAAGAATAGCTGCTACAATAGGACCACGAGTCATAAACTCAACCAATTCTCCAAAGAAAGGACGCTCTTTATGAACCGCATAAAAAGTCTCTGCATCACTCTGAGTCATTTGAGTAAGCTTCATCGCAACAATTCTAAATCCTGAAGCTGTAATTTGTTCTAGTATTGCACCAATATGCCCGCTTTCAACAGCGTCTGGCTTTATCATGGTGAATGTTCTATTTCCTGCCATTGTCTGGTTTTTAAATTTGGTGCAAAAATAAATAATTCCTTTCCAAATACAAGTAGTTTAGGATTTTATGTTTATTTACTGAATTTCAGGGTGTAATCCTGAAAAAGTTCATTATTTTTTCCACGCATTTCCAGTTCCACCTCAGCATCAGAAAAATTGAACTTCAAAATCCCAAAACTCTTTTTCTTTACTACCTCTCCCACTCTGTATGGATTGTATTCCCCGCTGAATTCTTCATACGTATGAGTAAGGCCACTAGAGGTAAAATCCATAAGCGGATAATTTAAACCGGCAATTTCTGCTTTTGAAAATTCTGAAATATGACGGTCTCCACTTAGTATGATTACATTTTTTGCTTTGGAAGAAACCAGAAGTTCTTTGAGCTTTTCCACTTCTGAAGGGAAATTACCCCAGGTTTCAAATCCATGTTCGCCAGAAAGTACCTGAATACTGCTGAGAATTATATTATAATCTGCGTCATTATTAGTTAATTCCTTCTTCAGCCATTTCCACTGAGCTTCTCCTAAAACCGTTCCCTCAGAAGGACCGTATTTTTTAGAAGGATCGGGGCTTTCCTTCAACAAACTTCTAAAATAACGTGTATCAAGTAATATAACTTTAATCTTTCTCCCGTGAGGCACAAAATTTTCTGAACTATACACCCCTTCCCTATCTCTTCTTGGACTATTGGCGGGGACATCAAAAAAGTCCAGAAATATTTGTTCACTTTCTTCCTTAAAGTGCCATTCCTTGCCGCCATCATTTAAACCATAATCGTGATCGTCCCAAGTGCCGAGAACTTTAACTGAATTCAGCAATTTTTGGTAACCTACATTTTCCTTTTGCTTTGCATAATCGGCTTTCATCTGGGCAGGAACATCGGTATCTGAATAAATATTATCCCCTCCCCAAAGAAAGACATCCGGATCATTTTGAAGAATGGCATTCCACAATGGTTGGGGCTCATCCTGGCGGTTACAACTACCAAAGGCAATCGTAAAATCGGCAGCACCGTCCTGTTTGACATTAGAGGAACTTCCACAGGAAACAAAAATCCATAGAAGAATATAAATGCTGAAGTATTTTTTCATGATGTTGGTTTTTGAACCTTAAATTTAGGGCTTTCATTATTTCCTAAGTCTTATTAAATCGTATATTTAGCCCCTACTATGATTGATACGAGAATACTTGAAATCACGGCCGAGCTGGTCAATGCGAAAAATATTGTAATAGTTCCCCATAAAGGCCCTGATGGAGATGCCATAGGTTCTTCACTGGGACTCTTCCATTTTCTTAGAGATAAAGGACATAATGTACAGGTGATCGCTCCTAATGATTATCCCCATTTTCTTAAATGGCTTCCAGGCAATGAAGAAGTCATGATCTATGAGACAGAAACGGAGAAAGCAGATGAATTAATTTCTAATGCGGAGATTATTTTTACGCTGGATTTCAATCATCTTTCCCGTTGCGGAGACATGCAGAATGCCGTTTCATCCTCCAAAGCGGTGTTTGTGATGATAGACCATCATCAGGAACCATCAGATTATGCAGATTATACCTATAGTGATTCCGAAATGAGCTCTACCTGTGAAATGGTCTATAAGTTCATTTGCAAGCTTCGTGCAGGAAATAAAATATCGCCTGAAATTGCCACCTGTCTTTACACAGGAATCATGACAGATACCGGTTCCTTCCGTTTTAGTTCTACTTCCAGCGATACACATCGTACGGTGGCAGATCTTATTGACAAAGGGGCTAAAAATTCAGAAATCCACAATAATATATTCGACACCAATTCAGAAAATAAACTGCAGCTTTTAGGAACTGCTCTTCAGAATTTGAAAGTAAACCACGAGATAAGAACGGCATATATAAGTCTTTCTCAGGCAGAGCTGAATAAACACAATTTCAAAAAAGGAGATACCGAAGGTTTTGTAAATTATGGACTTTCGCTGGAAGGTATAATTTTCGCGGTGATCTTTATTGAAAAAGAAAATGAAGATATGGTGAAGATTTCTTTTCGCTCCAAGGGCGACTTTGATGTGAATAAATTTGCCCGGGAACATTTTAACGGAGGTGGTCATATTAATGCTGCCGGCGGAAGAAGTGACGTTTCACTTAATGATACGATCGTTAAATTTAATAGAATTCTGCCCGAATACAAAGAACAACTTACGCGATGAAAATAAAGCCTGTATTTTTATTATTCCTCATTTTTGCGGCATGTAAATCGCCTGAAGCAAGATATCCGGTGACCCAGAGCAGCGGATCTTATATTGACGAATCTGTCGCACGAAATAAGAAACTGGTGGCAAAAGAAGAAGCCTATATAGAAGATATCATGGGAAAAAATCCGGATAATGATTATCTGTCTTCGGCCGATGGTTTCTGGTATTTTTATAATAAAAAGGTAAATGACAGCATAGATTCCAGAACACCTGAATTTGGTGATGTAGTGGTTTTCGATTACAGCATTTCCACCATGGAAGGAGAACCAATTTACGCTGAAGGGGAAAAACCTACCCGCGAATATGCCATTGACAGGGAAAAACTCTTCAGTGGATTGAGACAGGGATTAAAACTCATGAAAGAAGGAGAAACAGTGACTTTTCTATTTCCCTCTTATAAAGCCTTCGGATATTACGGAGATAAAGAAAAAATCGGTACCAATGTCCCGATTTCCGCAAAGGTAACTTTGCATGATATTAAAGAAGAATCGAATAACGAAACCCAAAATTAAGAATGAAAACAAGAACTCTTTTTTTATTATTAGCGATTGTAACGTCGCTTTATTCCTGTAATGATGAATATCCAGATCTGGAAGACGGTATGTATGCCGAATTCAACACATCACTGGGACCCATCGTTGCAGAACTTTATTTTGATGAAACACCTATAACCGTTGCCAGTTTTGTTTCCCTGGCTGAAGGAACTTCAAAAATTGTAGATAGCGCATATAAAGACAAGAAATATTACGACGGTCTTATTTTCCACCGTATCATCGATGGTTTTGTAATCCAGGGAGGAGATCCAACTGGAACAGGAAGCGGTGGTCCCGGATATAAATTTCCCGATGAAATCAATGATAGTTTAAGTCATGATTCTAAAGGTATTCTTTCTATGGCCAATGCCGGTCCTGGAACCAATGGCAGTCAGTTTTTTATCACCCTTGCTCCGGTTAAACAATTAGATGGAAGACATACTGTTTTCGGCAAAGTAGTTAAAGGCCTGGATGTGGTAGACTCAATAGGAAAAGTAGAAACCGGTCCCGGAGATCGTCCCGTTGAAGATGTGACTATTAATGAGGTGAAAATTATCCGAAAAGGAAGTGCCGCTAAAAATTTCGATGCTTCTGAAGTTTTTGAAACTGAATTGAAAAAAATTGAAGAAGAGAAAGCAGAGAAGGAAAAAGAAATGGAGGCTGTAAGAGCTAAAGTTTCTTCCGAATTTGATGAACTTAAATCAAAAGCCGACTCTCTAGACAGTGGTCTTAAGATCTATTTCGTAGAAGAAGGTGATGGAGAAAAACCAAAGAATGGTCAGCAGGTAACTGTGAATTATGAAGGTTATTTTGCCGATGGAACGATCTTCGATACCAACAAGGAAGATCTTGCAAAAGAAATGGGTATTTTCAATGACAGAAGAAAAATGCAGGGTGGCTATGCACCTATGCCAACGCTTTATGGACCGGATGCTCCTATGATCGCCGGCTTTAAACAGGCTTTACAGGAAATGAAGGTTGGTGATGAAGTAGTTGTTTGGATCCCCAGCGCTTTGGGATATGGACAAAGAGGTTATGGAAATGCTATTCCTCCAAATACAGATCTTATTTTTAAAATAAAAATGGTGGATATAGTAAATTAGAATATCCTCTATTATAAAAAAGCCCCGGAAGAAATTCCGGGGCTTTTTTATTTTTATACCTCTGGTTTAATTCTCCGGAATGTTTTTAAGTACTTCCAGTAAGAAATTCCAGTATTTCTGAGCAGAGGAAATACTCGCTCTTTCATCTGGAGAATGAGCTCCACGAATGGTTGGCCCAAAAGAGATCATATCCATTTCGGGATAATTGCTACCAATGATTCCACACTCAAGACCGGCATGACAGGCAGCAACATCGGCCTTTTCTCCGTTTATTTGCTGATAGATCTCATCCAGTGTTTTAAGTATTGGAGAATCTGTATTTGGAGACCACCCGGGATATTCCCCTGAAAGCTCCACATCAAATCCCGATAGTTCAAAAACGGCCTTCAGAGAGTCTGCCAGCTGATCCTTAGTAGATTCAACTGAACTCCTGGTAAGACATTTTATATGAATTTCCCCATCTTTTAAAGTAACTTTAGCGATATTATTCGAGGCTTCCACCAGGCCTTCAATTTCGGGACTCATTCTAAAAACTCCGTTATGAGCTGCACTTAAAGCTTTCAGAAAGTTTTTCTGAACTTGTATATCCATAACTTTTTTATCTGTATCTAAAGGATTTAAATCAATAGATAGATTTGGTTCAAGCGTACTATATTCAGCTTTAAAACTGTTGGTACGGTTTCCAAATTCCACTTTGAAATCCTCAATTTTATTTTCAGGTAATGCGATCACTGCATTACTTTCCCTGGGAATAGCATTCCTTAAACCACCTCCATCAACTTCGGCAATACACAAATCAAAATCTTCGGTATTTGCCAGTAAACGATTCATTAGTTTATTGGCATTCCCCAGCCCTTTAATAATATCCATTCCGGAATGACCGCCTTTAAGACCTTTCACTTTAACAAAAAAGTATTTATAACCGGCAGGAACTTCCTCTTGATTATAGCTTCGGGTTGCAGTTATATCAACACCTCCTGCACATCCAATTCCTATTTCATCATCCTCCTCTGTGTCAAGATTTAAAAGAATATCACCTTTCAGCATATTTGTATCCAGACCTTTTGCGCCTGTCATTCCTGTTTCTTCATCTATAGTAAATAAAGCTTCAAGCTCAGGATGCTCTATAGAATCGCTTTCTAAAACCGCCATCATTGTAGCAACACCTAGTCCGTTATCGGCTCCTAAAGTGGTGCCTTTTGCTCTAACCCAGTCTCCATCAACATACATCTCAATACCCTGGATATCAAAATCAAAATTCGTGTCATTATTTTTTTGATGCACCATATCCAGGTGCGCCTGAAGAACGATTTTTTTCCTGTTTTCCATTCCCTTGGTTGCAGGTTTCCGGATGACCACATTACCCACTCTGTCAACTTCAGTCTCCAGATTAAGGTTGTTGCCAAAATTCTTTATGAACTCTATTACACGTTCTTCTTTTTTGGAGGGCCTTGGAACAGCATTTAAATCTGCAAACTTATTCCATAAAGCCTTAGGTTCCAGTGACCTTATCTCTTCGTTCATTTAATATGTTTTTTGCAATTCGCACAAAGGTATTCGATTCAATGGATTTTTAAAATTTGATGCCTAAATAATATTTGTAATTTTAAGCCGTGAAGAGAAGATCTATACTCCTGCTGGCAATATTTTTACCGATCCAGGTCATCGGAATTCGGTTACTTTCAAGTCATCCATACTTTGTAGAAAGGTATTATTCTAAAGGAATTTATCCCATAATTTCCCGGATTATGCGATACAGCCTTGGATTTATACCTTTTTCGCTGGGAGATTTTTTATATGCCGCATTCATAATTTTACTGATTTTCTGGCTCGCGAGAAGGATAAGGCAGCGATTTAAAAGTCCTAAAATGTGGATTCCCGATGCCCTGGCCAGCCTTTCAATAATTTACTTTTGTTTTCATTTGTTCTGGGGTTTTAACTATTACAGGCTTCCATTACATCAAAGTCTGGAAATTGAAAATAATTATACTACAAAAAAACTTATCAAACTCAGCGAATCCCTAATTGAGAAATCTAATGAAATTCATTCCAAATTAGCTAAAAATGACTCAGCTAAGGTTGAGTATGATTTTACCAAGAAAGAACTTTTCGACATTACAATTGAAGGTTACGAGCATATCCAAAAAGAATTTCCGGAACTTGCATATAACGGAGAAGCGCTAAAAAGGTCTCTTTTCAGTATTCCTCTTACCTACATGGGTTTCAACGGATACCTTAATCCTTTAACTAATGAAGCCCAGGTAAACACTATCATAATTCCGTATAAAATCCCAACAACGGCGAGTCATGAAATAGGACATCAACTAGGATTTGCTAAGGAAAATGAAGCTAATTTCATAGCCTGTCTGGTGACCATGAATCACCCCAATCTTTATTTCAGATACTCCGGCTACACCTTCGCACTTAGCTATTGTCTTAGCGAAGTTTATAAAAGGCAACCGGAAAAAGTGAAGGAATTAACTGCAAAATTACACCCGGGGATTCTTAAGAATTACAGGGAGGTAGATGAATTCTGGTTAAAACACCAGAATCCTTTCGAGCCTCTTTTTCAGGCCACTTATAATCGCTATTTAATTGTAAACAACCAGTCTGACGGGATGAAAAGTTACAGTTATGTGGTAGCACTTCTTGTGAACTATTTTGACGATTCCCGCAACAGTTTTTAAAAGGAGCGATTTTTATTAAAAATTTAGTACTTTAAGGCCTTTTAATTTTTAGCATACGTTTTATTCAAAACCCCTTAAATTTTATGAAATTAAAATTACTATTCCTGGGAGTGATTCTTTGTGCTTTTTCAGTAAACGCGCAGGATTATTTCCCAAAGAATGATGGTGTAAAAACACAAAATACCAATTATACTGTTTTTAAAAATGCCAGAATTCATGTAGACCCTCAAACCATAATTGAAAACGGTATGTTTTCAATAAAAAATGGAAAAATTACCGCTGTTGGTAAATCAATTCAGGTACCGGCAAATAGTGTGGTGGTAGATTTAAAAGGAAAAGAAGTTTACCCTTCCTTTATAGATCTTTACAGCGATTTTGGAATCCCGAAACCTAAAAGAGCCGAAGGAGACAATCAGCCACAATATGACGCAGGCCGCGAAGGTTATTACTGGAATGACCACATCAGGCCAGAAACAGATGCGGTTTCTAACTTCAGTTTTAATTCTAAAGAGGCTGAAAAATTCCAGAAAGCGGGATTTGGTGTTGTGAATACACATGTTCCGGACGGGATTATTCGTGGCACCGGAATGCTGGTAGCGCTTACTCCAGATGTTAGCGAAGGTGACCGCATTCTTAATGACAGATCAGCTCAATATCTTTCATTTGACAAAAGCGTGAAATCAAGACAATCCTATCCTACTTCTATTATGGGTGCAATGGCACTTATTCGGCAGGTATATTTTGATGCTCAGTGGTATGCCAATGGAAATGCCGACAATACAGACCTGGCTCTGGAAGCATTGAATAAAAATAAAGATTTGGTGCAGATATTTGCGACCGACAATCTTTTGAATGAATTCCGGGCCGATAAGATTGGAGATGAATTCGGAATCCAGTACGTAATTATTGGAAGTGGAAAAGAATACGAAAGACTTGATAAGGTAAAGGCTTCTAATGCCACCTATATTATACCTTTAAAATTTCCTGATGCCTACGATGTAGAAAATCCTTTTATGGCCAATCATGTAAGTCTTGAAGAAATGAAAGACTGGAATCAGGCCCCTGCTAACCTTAAAATGCTTGCAGAAAAGAAGATCCCTTTTACATTAACCACACATTCTATAGATGCTGAAAAAGATTTTAAAACTAATCTTTTAAAAGCTATTGATTATGGTTTGAGCAAAGAAGATGCTCTGGCTGCACTTACAACTGTTCCTGCAAAAACTATAGGCCAGGCCGGAAAGCTTGGAACCATTAAAGAGGGAGCCTGGGCTAACTTCATAATTACTTCAGGTGATTATTTCGATAAGGAAACCACTCTTTATGAAAACTGGGTACAGGGGAAAAAGAAGCTGCTTCAGAATATGAATATTACCGACATTTCCGGGAAATATGACCTAAGCTTAAGTGGAAATGATTATGAAGTAAAGATCTCTGGGGAAATGACCAAACCAAAGGCTGAAGTTACCTTGGGAGAAACTAAAATAGGCTCTAAACTTAGCTTTGAAGATAACTGGATGAATTTACTTTTATCATCCCCGGATACCACTAAAACCGATTATTTGAGGCTTGTTGCAAACGTACCTGCTAAAACAGACCGGATTACCGGAAAAGCGATTCTTTCAAATGGAAATGAAGTATCCTTTACTGCGGTGAAAAAATCAGAGGATTCCGAAAAAGATAAAAAAGACGAGGATAAGGAGCCAAAAACACATGATGTGATGCCAGTTACCTTTCCAAATAAAGCATATGGTTTTTCTGAACTTCCAAAACAGCAAAACGTGTTGTTTAAAAATGCTACCGTATGGACTAGCGAAGATGCGGGAATCCTCGAAAATACAGATGTACTTGTAAAAAATGGAGAGATCTCAAAAATTGGTCAGAATCTTAATGCAGGCGGAGCTAAGGTGATAGATGCGACCGGCAAACACCTTACAGCCGGAATTATTGATGAACATTCTCATATTGCAGCCTCAGCCATTAATGAGGCTGGACATAATTCTTCTGCAGAAGTACAAATGGAAGATGTAATAGATCCAACAGATATTGCTATCTATCGTGATCTTGCTGGAGGAGTTACTAGCATTCAGTTATTACATGGTTCAGCGAATCCTATAGGAGGACAATCTGCTATTCTTAAACTTAAATGGGGAGAAACTCCTGAAAATATGATTTTCGAACAGGCTCCGCCATTCATAAAATTCGCTTTGGGAGAGAACGTGAAGCAATCCAACTGGAACAGCAATGTTAGATTCCCTCAAACAAGAATGGGAGTTGAGCAGGTTTTTGTGGATTATTTTAGTAGGGCTAAGGCTTATGAAGCCAAAAAGAAAAGTGGCGCCGCCGACTTTAGAAAGGATCTTGAAATGGAAACCCTCGTTCAAATCCTTAACGGGGAACGATTTGTTACCTCTCACTCTTATATACAAAGTGAGATCAATATGCTGATGAAAGTGGCCGAAGCTTTCGATTTTAATATCAATACCTTCACTCACATTCTGGAAGGTTATAAAGTAGCCGATAAGATGAAAGAACACGGAGTTGGTGCTTCCACTTTCTCTGACTGGTGGGCCTATAAATACGAAGTAAATGACGCTATTCCATATAATGCCTCGATCATGAACGAAGTTGGCTTAACAGTGGCTATTAATAGTGATGATGCCGAAATGAGCCGCAGACTTAATCAGGAAGCAGCAAAAAGTGTAAAATATGGCGGCATGAGTGAAGAAGACGCCTGGAAAATGGTCACCATTAACCCGGCAAAATTACTTCATGTTGATAAGCTTGTAGGAAGCATCAAAGAAGGAAAACAGGCAGATTTAGTGCTTTGGAATGAAAATCCTCTTTCTATTTATGCGATTCCGCAGAAAACAATGGTAGAAGGCGTATTCTACTTTGACATTGAACGTGATCAAAAATTGAGGGAAACCATTAAGAAGGAGCGCAATGAACTAATTAGCCAGATGCTGAAAGCCAAAAACAATGGCCTAAAAACTCAGCCTGTGAAGAAAAAGGAAAAACAACGAGTTCACTGTGATCTTTTAGAAGAAGTTCAATAAAAAATTTGGAGAAAAAATGAAAGTATTTAATAGATATATATTATTAATAGCGCTGCTAATTACAGGTATGAGTTTCGCACAGCAAACCCCTGCTTCCAAACAGGAAGAAGCCGTTACCATTGTTGGAGCAACGGCCCATCTGGGAAATGGCGAGGTGATAGAAAACAGTCTTATAATATTTGAGGACGGAGTTTTACTAGAGGTTCTGGAGGCGAACTCGACCAGGATGCAATATCGCGGGAAGGTTATAGAAGCCAAAGGCAAACATGTGTATCCTGGTATTATTGCACCAAACTCAACTCTGGGCTTAGTAGAAATTGATGCGGTTAAACCAACCGATGACGAAGATGAAATCGGGGAAATGCTTCCAAACGTAAGAAGCCTTATAGCTTATAACGCTGAAAGTAAGGTTGTGGAATCTATGCGTCCCAACGGAGTTCTGATAGGTCAGATTGTCCCTAGAGGAGGCCGTATTTCAGGAACTTCCTCCATTGTGCAATTCGATGCCTGGAACTGGGAAGACGCAGTGGTAAAACAAGATGATGGATTACATATTAACTGGCCTTCCTCTTTTAAAAGAGGGCGCTGGTGGCGAGATGAAGATCCAGGATTACAAAAGAATAAAGATTACGATACTGATATCCAGGAATTATCCGATTTCTTTTCAACTTCCAGAGCCTGGCTTGCAGGGGATAGAAAATATACCAATCTGCCTTATTTAGCAATGGAGCCGGTTTTTAACGGAAAAAAGACAGTTTACATACACGTAGACGGGCAAAAAGAAATTCTGGATGCCATACAGTTTAAAAAAGAACAGAAACTGGATAAAATGGTTATTGTGGGAGGTTATGATGCAATTGGTGTTGCAGATCAATTAAAAGAAAATAACATTCCTGTATTAGTGAATCGCCCACATAGTACACCAAATCAGGATTTTGAAGATTATGATTACCCATACAAACTGGCAAAATTACTTGCTGATAAAGGAGTTATGGTGGCCCTGGAAAGCAGCGGTCAAATGGAACGTATGAACACCAGAAACCTGCCTTTCTATGCAGGGACCGTTGCCGCCTATGGAATGGATAAGGAAAAAGCACTTCAGCTTATTACACTTAATTCGGCAAAAATCCTTGGAATAGATGATAAATATGGAAGTCTGGAAAAGGGAAAATCAGCTACCCTGTTTATTTCAGATGGAGACGCACTGGATATGAGAACAAACAGATTATCTCATGCCTTCATTGATGGAAGAGAAGTAAGCCTGGAAACTCACCAAACTGAGCTATGGCATAGATATTCCAATAAATATAAGAATCAGGAAGACAAATAAACTTCTGATTAAAATTAAAAGCCTCTGAATTTCAGGGGCTTTTTTAATACCTAATTACTACGTATTTTTACGCCTATGCTTAAAAAAATCACCAGTCTTCAGAATAAGGAAGTAAAATGGCTTTTACAGTTGCAGGAAAAATCCCGTAACCGTAAAAAAGAAGGTATGTTTATTCTGGAAGGCCAAAGGGAAATAGACCTTGCGGTAAAAGGAAACTATAAGCCGCTCCATCTCTATTTTGTTCCGGAAATGATTGATTTTCAAAAAGTACTTGAAATAGCCAGGCATAACTCAGAGCAGCCAGTCGAAATTTCAGAAATAAACAGGGAGGTATATGAAAAACTGGCGTACAGAGGCAGTACTGAAGGTTTAATTGGAGTTTTTGAAAATAAAACACATGAGCTCGAAGACCTTAAATTCAACACTCCTACTCCCCTTTTGCTAGTGGCGGAAGCACCGGAAAAACCTGGCAATATTGGAGCGATCTTAAGAACTGCAGATGCTGCAGCGGTAGATGCCGTGATTATCGCAAATCCAAGAACCGATCTCTATAACCCGAATATTATTCGAAGTAGTGTTGGTTGTATTTTCACAAATCAAATAGCCACCGGAAGCACTTCAGAAATTATTCAGTTCCTTTTACGACATAATATCCGGATTTATGCAGCTGCTCTCCAGGCTTCCGAAGCTTATCATCTGGTGGATTTTAAAAAAGCATCGGCTATTGTAATGGGTACCGAAGCTACTGGTTTGAGTAAAGAATGGCTGGAAAATTCAACTCAGAATATTATAATTCCCATGCAGGGAGAAATAGATTCCATGAACGTTTCGGTTGCTGCGGGAATTCTTATTTTTGAAGCGAAAAGACAACGTGATTTTAAAAACTAAATAAACTCAAATTTGAGCCCTCAAACCTTATTCTACATAATAATTGCGATAATTATCATTGATTTTGTAATTGATAAAATTCTGGATACTATCAATGCTAAACATTTTGACGATCCTGTTCCTGAAGAGCTTGCCGACGTCTATGACGACGAAAAGTATGAGAAATCGCAGCGATACAAGAAGGAACGCTACAAATTCGGACTGATAACCTCCACATTTTCGGTACTTCTAACTCTAGGTTTTATCCTACTTGACGGATTTGCTTTTGTTGACGGAATAGCCAGAAATATAAGCGATAATCCTATTGTAATCGCTTTGATTTTCTTCGGAATAATTATGCTTGGAAGTGATATTATTATGACACCTTTTTCCTGGTACAGCACTTTTGTAATTGAGGAAAAATATGGCTTTAATAAAACCACCAAAGGAACTTTTATCCTTGATAAACTGAAGGGTCTTGGAATGATGGCGTTAATTGGAGGTGGAATTTTAGCTCTTATCGTATGGTTTTATCAAATAGCCGGCGATAATTTCTGGTGGTACGCATGGATTCTTGTTGCAGTATTTTCAGTTTTTATGAATATGTTTTATGCCAGGCTCATAGTGCCTCTTTTCAACAAGCAAACTCCTTTAAAGGATGGATCCCTCAGGTCAAAAATTGAGGAATATGCAAGGAGTGTTGGTTTTAAACTGGATAATATTTTTGTGATAGATGGCTCGAAAAGAAGTACTAAGGCAAACGCTTATTTTTCAGGATTTGGGCGGGAAAAAAGAATTACCCTTTATGATACATTGATTAATGATCTGGAGGAAGAAGAAATCGTAGCCGTACTGGCCCACGAAGTAGGACATTATAAGAAAAATCATATTGTGGTAAACCTGATCGCTTCGGTTTTAACTACCGGCTTTACGCTATGGCTTTTATCGATATTTGTTGGGAGTCCCGTTCTTTCAGAAGCTTTAGGAGTTTCACAGCCAAGTTTTCATATTGGCCTTGTGGCTTTTGGAATTCTATATAGTCCTATTTCAGAAATTACTGGTCTAATCATGAATTATCTTTCCAGAAAATATGAATATCAGGCAGATAATTATGCGAAAACAACTTATAATGGAGATTTCCTGATCTCAAGTTTGAAAAAATTATCACGGAACACCCTGAGCAATCTTACTCCACACCAAGCCTATGTCTTTGTTCATTACTCCCATCCAAGTCTTTTGCAGAGATATCGTAATCTGAAGAGCCGGTTTTAGTTGCTTCATTTTAATCTTAATTGTATTTTTAGACCATGATGACAGAGGCAGCTATAGAAAAAGAAAACAAGCAAATTGCCCGGCAGTATAAAGAATTACTTCGTATAAGCTATCAAACTTTAACTGATGAGGATAAAAAGCTTATTCGAAGAGCGTTTGATACTGCGGTAGATGCGCATAAGGATCAACGACGCAAATCGGGAGAGGCCTATATATTCCACCCTATTGCGGTAGCTAAGATTGTGGCTTCAGAAATCGGTCTGGATGCGACTTCTATTGCCGCGGCGCTTTTGCATGATGTTGTTGAAGACACTAAATATACACTGGAAGATCTAAGAAAAATGTTTGGCGAAACGGTAGCCAAAATTGTAGACGGTCTTACCAAAATCTCAAATTTAAAAAAGGATAAGGATGTTTCGCTGCAAGCAGAAAACTTCCGGAAAATGTTGCTTACCCTAAATGATGACGTAAGGGTAATTATTATAAAAATCGCTGACAGGCTTCACAATATGCAAACCATGGACGTTATGCGTCCGGATAAGCAGGTGAAGATCGCTTCAGAAACACTTTATATCTATGCTCCTCTAGCCCACAGAATTGGGCTTTACAATATTAAAACAGAACTCGAAGATCTTGGTTTAAAATATACTGAACCTGAAACCTATCATGAGATTCTCACTAAGATCAAGGAAAGTAAGGAGCAGCAGGATGAATACATTAAGGAATTCAGTAAGGTTATTGAGGATTCACTTGATAGGGAAGATCTGGATTACGAAATTAAAGGAAGGCCAAAATCTATTTACTCCATAAACCGAAAGATCAAAGCCCAGAATATAAGTTTCGACGAGGTATATGATAAATTCGCGATTCGTATTATTTATAAAGGTGAACCAGCGAATGAAAAATTCCTTGCCTGGAAAATTTATTCTATAGTTACAGATCACTTCAGACCAAATCCTACCCGGCTTAGAGATTGGATCTCATCCCCTAAATCAACCGGTTATGAAGCACTTCACATTACCGTAATGGGGCCAAAAGGCCGTTGGGTAGAAGTGCAGATTAGAAGTGAGCGTATGAACGAAATTGCTGAAAAAGGTTACGCGGCACATTATAAATACAAGCAGGGAAATCAAAAAGAAGAACGCGGATTCGAAGAATGGGTCACACGCTTACAGGAAGCCCTGGAAAGTGCCGATGTAAATGCGGTAGACTTCGTGGAACAATTCAAACTGAATCTTTATTCAAAAGAAATTTTTGTATTTACCCCTCAGGGAGACCTTAAGTCACTCCCAAAAGGTTCGACTCCGCTGGATTTTGCATTTAGTATACATACAGAAATTGGATTGCATACCCGGGGAGCCCGTGTAAATAATAAGTTGGTTCCATTGAGCCATGAATTAAAAAGTGGGGACCAGGTAGAGGTCATTACTTCAGAAAATGCAAAACCTAATATCAACTGGCTGGATTATGCAACAACAGCCAGAGCCAGGGCCAAGATAAAATCATCTCTGAAAGACGAGAAGAAAGAAATTGCAGAAGAAGGAAAAGCTGTTCTGGCCAGAAAACTGAAAGCCCAGAAAATTCAGTTTAACGAAAAATCGATCAATGAAATGGTGGTTTTCTTTAATCTCAAAACCAGTCTGGACCTGTTCTACAGAGTTGGAATCGGGAAAATAGATAACAAGATGCTGAAGGATTTTGCGTCCTCCAGAAGCAATGCCTTTGTAAGCTATTTCAAAAATAAGATCAAAAAACCACAGGTTTCTACTGATATTCATAAGGAAGAGATCACCTCAAAATACGATCAGCTTGTTTTTGGAAAAGAAGAGGAAAAACTCGAATACAAACCGGCTAATTGCTGTAATCCAATTCCCGGCGACAATGTTTTTGGATTCATTTCTGTGAACGACGGCATCAAAGTTCATAAAAAAGATTGTCCCAATGCTCTGCAACTGCAAAGTAATTACGCCTACAGGATCATTCAGGCGAAATGGATAGACAGTTCTCAACAGGATTTCAGAGCGGTAATTCAAATTCAGGGTATAGACAATATTGGTCTTGTGAGTGAGATTACTCAGGAGATTTCCAGTAACATGCATGTGAACATGAAAAACCTGAATTTTGACAGTTCAGATGGAGTTTTCAGTGGGCGCATTACGTTGGTGGTAAAAAATAATAATATCCTGAATACCATCATTCAACGGCTCAAAAAAATTAACGGGATAGACAAGGTCAGCCGTGAATAAAAATTTACCTTTGCAGAGCAAATTATGAGCAAAAAAGTCGTAAATAAAAACGATCAGGCGGTCGTTAAAAATGTTTTCACCAAATATCTTGAGGATAAAGGACACCGGAAGACTCCGGAACGTTTTGCTATTCTTCAGGAAATTTATAATTCTGACGATCATTTTGATATTGAATCTCTCTACATCAAAATGAAAAATAAAAAATACCGTGTAAGCCGTGCGACTTTATACAATACTATAGAGTTGTTGCTGCAATGCGGGCTGGTTAGAAGACATCAGTTTGGACAGAATCAGTCACAATATGAAAAATCATATTTTGACCGCCAGCACGATCATATAATACTTACCGATACCGGCGAAGTTATAGAGTTCTGCGATCCCAGGATCCAAAGTATCAAACAAACTATTGAAGAAGTTTTTGATATTGAGATTAAAAAGCATTCTTTATACTTTTACGGAA